>CAWVVE010000450.1:0-2775 GCA_963933075.1 uncultured Verrucomicrobiaceae bacterium
GGAGCAGTACTCATAGGTGCTTCCATGTTGTTCAGTAATCATTTCAGCAGTATTTTCATTGCTTCAGGCTCCCCTTATTACCGTGCCCGTCCATGGGGATCACACCCGATTACCGACCCGATGTGGGCAACGCGTGATTTCAACGTCGTGCATTTCGGTGACGAGCTTAACCGCTTTGAGAAGATCAGGGAAATTGCCAAAAGTGAATTGGCTTTGCGATACCTGAGGGTTTGTTCAGGGTGTTCAATCCGGAGTAAGTATGGGGATAACCATGGTTCCTCCTATAACTGCTGTGCTTGCGAGAAATGCTTGAGGACGATGGTTGCTCTGCACTTGATTGGTGCATTGCAAGAGTGCCCCGCATTTCCTGAACCACTCGATTTTTCCAGGGTGGCAGCCTTACGCAATATGACTACCCAACAGCGTGCAAATTGGAGATGGAATATCCTGGCTCTCCGCGATTATGAGGATCCTGAGTTGCAGGCGGCCCTTGAGCAGATGCAGGCCGAGAGTAAGCATGCGGCTTCGGTTAAGGATTTTAAACGCAATCTTAATGAGTTGTTAAAGGGACCGGAATGGCGGCAACTCTTGCCTAAGGTAAGGAACAAACTCATCAGGAACCTCAGGGAATCCGATTCCTCATGGTTTACCGCCCAATTGATGCATTGTCTCAAGAAGGATTTCGCAGGTTCTCGTGAGGAGGCTTTTGAAATACTCTGGAGGCGACATCGCAAATGGTTGAAGGCCAGATTAAAGCAAGGGGAACGTGCTCGTCTGCGCAATCGTGTCCGTAGCGCGTTGCGAAGGTTTGGGATTGGGCGGCAAGGCGGCTAGTTGACACGGAATCAAGTGGCCTTGCCCATGCCCCCGGTTCTTGTATGTGCGGCTGCCTTATACTGCCTTTCTTAGTCCTTCATGAAGAACGCTGTCATCCGGGAACACGTGAGTTGTTGCGTTGAATGAGGAGTGCTTAGCTCCGGGCCCGCGACCTGAGATAATCGGCATATTCCCGGTTGGGGTGCGCTTCAGCCAGGGCTGCGAGGGCTGCGGTATCAATAAATCCGCGCTCGTAGGCAATTTCCTCGATACAGGAAACCTGAAAGGCGTTTTGTTTCTGCACGGTGCCAATGTAATTGGCGGCCTCAAGAAGGCTGTCCGGGGTGCCGGTATCCAGCCAGGTGACTCCACGGCTCAATGTGTTTGCTTTCAGGGAGCCTTCATGGAAGTAGCTGGTGATAAGATCAGCGATCTCAAGTTCACCACGGTCAGAGGGGCTTTGTGACTTTGCCCGTGCCGGGGCGCTATCGTCAAAAATATAGAGACCGGGAATTGCGTAGGGGCTTTTTGGAGAGGCGGGCTTTTCCTCGATGCTCAATACTTGTCCCTTTGCATCCAACTCAACAACACCAAAACGTTTTGGATCCCGGACCTCCTTGGCAAAGATGGTGGCACCTGTATTTTCATTCAGCGCTGTGCGGAAAAAATCCAGGTTGCCGTGGAAGATATTGTCCCCAAGGATCAGGCAGCAGTTGTTCCCGAGAAGGAAATCTTCACCAATAATGAGAGCTTCGGCCAGCCCGCGGGGCTCATCCTGCACGGCATATTGAATTTTGATGCCTAATTGCGAACCGTCACCGAATAACTCGGAGAATTTTGGCAGGTCCTTGGGAGTTGAGATGATTAGGATGTCACGGATATCACCGAGCATCAGCACCGATAGGGGATAGTAGATCATCGGCTTGTCATAGACAGGCAACAATTGTTTGCACGCGACCCGGGTGATCGGGTCAAGCCTTGTGCCGGCACCTCCCGCGAGGATAATTCCCTTAGTGGGACGACATTTGTCACCGGGATGTGGGGTGGATGTTAATTGCGGCATTAAGCCTAGACACTGCGGCATGAGTCGCGGGCGATCAATCTTCCTTTGTCTGTGATTGGAACTGGTAATGGTGAGGTGTTCCCGGCAGATACTTTCCACTCGCGCCAGGCGTTAAGGATGCTCCTTGCTGATATTGAGGCACTGGTTTCAGGAAAATCTATTAAATTGGGGTTTGCGTTCATCCGGTGTGCTATCTAGTTTCGCTTTGATTTATGCCAATACCCGACCCAGAGCGCTGGAGAGGCCTGCGCGCAAGTGCCCGGGATACCCTTGAGCAGCGTGATTACGGTGTCCAGCCGGCGGGTGCGGGGGACATGGCCGGGAGTGAGGCTATCCCCGGCGTCGTGATCTTTCCCCGCGCAGTCTATCCGCAGAGAAACCGTGGTTTTTTCAGTGAACTGGCAAGGGTGGATGATAAACCTCTTTCCTGCTTGGAATTAAAGCCGGTTCAGTGGGCATCCGCCTGCATGTTTGGCGGCACTGCCAAGGGGTTTCATGTGCACCCCCCCTATATTCCGGAGGGGACTGATCCCGCCGACTGGTTTCGTAAATTGTATGTGGAGGAGAAGGATAACATGTCACTTAGGCCGTATGACCGGGAACAATGGGATGTGATGTTCTTTGTCCGCGGGCTCGTTGAGTTAATTCTAGTCGATGAGCGTGCCGGTATGGCGCGTGAGGTCATGCATTTTTATGTTGATGGTGATGATCATGGGGGAGGCAAGGGCTTTGGTGTGGTGATTCCTGCCGGGGTTTCCCATGCCATGCGCTCTGCAAGCTCGCAGGACGTGGTTATGGTTTACGGGACATCAATGGTGTTCAATCCGGATTCCGAAGGCAGGATCGCCAGTTCAATTGAGCAGGCTTTATTGCCCTCCGACTGGAGTGATTATCTC
>CAWVVE010000451.1:0-2767 GCA_963933075.1 uncultured Verrucomicrobiaceae bacterium
TTGCCGATTGTATAACCGTGCAAAGCAAGCAGCTGTGCAGCTCTTTGCGGGTCAATATAGCTGAGGCTTATCCGCCGGGACTCCACCTTGACAACGCCCTCGTCCGGCAACTCAGAGAGTTCCCCGATTGCCTGCCGCAGCCAGGTCCTGGACCCGCCTCCGGTAAAAGAATCCTGCCCGCATGCCAGCGGAACACAACTCAGGAATAACCATGGATATATTTTTTTACAAAGGCTGCCTCTAAGTCTCATCACCTGGTTCATTTTTGTTTTTTCCTCCTTGCTCATCATCAAGAAAACTTTTGAAGAAGGCCTGTTCCTGGCTCCTCTTCCTCTTCGACCACAGGCTCATGACTTTCCTTATTCGCGACTGCTTTTCGGCCTGGGGCTTAGGAGTCATCTCCTCTGCAAACTTCTCCACTCTCAACCTTGCCTCCTCGTTAACTTCAAGTTCACTGGCTTCCAGCCGCTTCTGGAGAATGACGTTGCTGGCCAGGACAGGCTCAAAGTCCGCCTTTTTAATTTCATACAAGAGGACCTCCGTCGCAGCACTCACCGTGGAATCACGCCACTGCTTGCCCAACATCGCCCCTTCTCCAAAATACTGACCGGCACGGATTGTCCTGGTTTTTAAGGGGCTCGCATTCCTGATGCCGACATAACTGCCAAGAAGCCCCTCAAGGCAGACAAACATTGAAGCCGCCACATCCTCCTGCCGGAAAAGAACCTGCCCCTCCTGAAGGGCACATTTCTCCATCTTGGGGATCAAGTTGCCAAGTTCACCCTCAGAAATCCCGCTGAATAACTCCATCCCTTGAAGAAGCTGACGAAGATCCTTGTCCTGCGACATGTCGAGCGAACGCTTCCGGCCACGGGAAATAAATACCTCCTCCTTGGAATGGGCCGGCATAATCCCCGAGTGAAGCAAATGGTCAAGGACAGTGCGGTTAACGACATGCATGGACTCATTCGGAGAAATGTGCTTGGGCAAAATAAAGTAACGCAGTTGATAAACCATGCCCTCAAGGGTCGACTCCTTCATTCTCACTTCAGGTTCGGGATCATTCAGGATTCCCTCATTCTCACATGCCGCACGAATACCGGCGGTCAAGACCCGGCAAGCCCTTTCGGAGGGAACCTCAAAATCAATCATGAAATCCAATTCCATGCGGAAGTGAGGTTTGGGTTCCATGTAGTTGGTGACTATGGTTTCCCCTAACTTGCTGTTGGGAATCACCACCATGTTGTTGCGCGTGGTTCGCAAACGCGTTGTCCGCCAGTTGGTCTCTATCACCTCGGCAACAATATGGGTCTCCTTACGATTCTGGTGAATCATGATCCAGTCACCCATCTTGAACGGACGATCCAAATGAATGGCAAGACCCATGAAGAGATCAAGAATGACCGTTCGCAATGCCAACCCGATCACGATGCTGACGACTCCCGATGCGGCGAGAATCTTGGTGGTATCCTTGTTGAAGACCGTTGATGTCACAATCAAACCCGCAACAAGGAAAATGAGAATAGCGGTGACATCCTTTGGTAACCGGGGAATTGGACGATCAGAAATCCGGCCAATAAACCCATCCCAGAAAAAAACCGCAACCAACCTGTTCAACAGGAACGCCGATGACGTCCACGCTCCAATCTGCACCCCATAGAAGAAAAACGACTGGGAAACAAAACGCCCATTCTCAATAAACACGCCGTAGATGTCGCCATGGTTTAATAGCGCCAAGAAAAACACCACAAAAACCCCCGCAGGTATCCATATGCGACCTATGATTTTCACAATTCCCCCAACAGGGCGTCAAAGGACACTCTGCACCGGGCGGTTTCCTCCTAGAACTCCATGATTATTGGCTGAAATCTCAATTTAGTTAACAAGACAAGATTATTAATCATAATCAACCGATTTGGGCTGATTTCCTTCCACTTTAGAGCCCTGCCGCCAATTCCCTCAGGCCAAGGTATTTGTTAAGGATTCAAAGGACTCCAGCCGACGAGCCGGAACACCTTGGCACCGGGCGGGAAATCAATCGCAACCTCAACCGTAAATCGCCATGAATAGACGTTTTAAGGCTCTGCCCACATCATCGGCAAGTAAAAGAACGCAAGGGATCAGGTAAAGGGTGATCACCGTTGCAAACAACACGCCAAAACCCAGCGATACCGCCATCGGGATCAGGAATTGCGCCTGCAGTGAACTGTCCATAAGCAGGGGTAGCAGACCGGCAAATGTCGTCACAGATGTCAGGAGAATCGGGCGAAATCTCCTTCCCCCCGCCTCCAGGGCGGCTTCCCTCAAGCTCATTCCTTCGCGACGTCGCCGGTTGATATAATCCACCATCACCAGGGAGTCATTAACCACCACGCCGGCGAGAGCCAGCATACCGAAAATGGACAGGTAGGAGGGGGTGATCCCCATTATCATATGCCCAAGCAATGCCCCAATGATCCCGAAGGGCAGGGCCAGTAGGACGAAAAAGGGCTGTGCCACTGACTTGAAAGGAATTGCCAGTAATGCGAAGAGCGCAAAAAACAGAGCAGCGAAAGCAATGACAGTGCGTTTTTTGGATTCCTCATGCTCGGCGATATAACCCTTGAACTGGAATGAAAGCTCCTTGCCCTTGCTCACGAGGCGTTCTATTTGCGGGGTCAACTCCTTGGCAATACCCACGATATCCACTTCCTCATCCTGAGGAGACGCTCCAATCCGGATCACCTCGGCACCGTCCTTGCGCTCCACAAAGGTAGGTGCCCTTGTC
>CAWVVE010000452.1:0-2757 GCA_963933075.1 uncultured Verrucomicrobiaceae bacterium
ATAAAAAACGGAAGGCAATTGAATTTCTCATTATTGTCCAGCAGCCCTGGGTTCCAGCATTGAGCAATATCCGCTGAAATACCTGGTGAAGCCTTCCATGCTAAACCGAGGACAGCGTTTGAGTCCGAAAGTTGCAACTCTTCGCCTTGTCCGGCAAACAGGTTACCTGATTATAGTCATGCGCCTGGCGGTGTATCATGCCATTATCTTGCCCGGGATTTTGTTTGGTTTCTGTAACCAGGACACACCCCTGGGAATCCTGGAATGCCCGCAGAATTCCGGCGGTCACAAGGAGATCACCGAGATCGCCCTGGGATTCCTGCGCCCGGGAATTCTGGAGGATATCAGTCCCATTTCGACAGGAGCTTCGGAGGTGATCCGGAAAGCGATGGCCTTCCAAATGGTCTGGAATATGCTCTCGGTGCTCATCCCGGCATCACAGACAGACATTCCGGGTCGGCTCTGCAGGGCATTCAATCACCCGATGGTTATGCGCTGCGTTTCCCTTATAGAGCCGAGGCTGCCATTGACGTTGCTTGGGTCATCAGGCAGTCCAACGACATGCGCTCCTTCACGGAGATTTATCGCCGTCAGGATGGCATCGAGAGTTTTGCGTCCAATAATGTGACTGCCCGTTTCGATGATCCGCTGGATCCTTCAAGCATCATCGTGATCGACCAGACCCCGCGCGGTGTCACGTCGTTTTATCAGCTTGAGGTGGAATTTCTCGGGAAACGCTGAAGTTGATTTTTTCTGCACGTATTGTAGCCAGCCGGAGGCGGAAAGCCGGGGCGACCCGGTTAATTCGACCTCATGGACATTGTCAGTATCCTGTTCATCTGCATTTACTATGTTGCCATCGTGTTCATGACCCATGAGTTCCAGTTACTCCTCACTAATACGCAGGAACCAGACTGCACCATTTGCCGGGAAACTGCGCTCAATGGTGACACCGATGCCATTGATACCTGACTCCAGGACTTCCCAAGAGCGCAGGTTGGTTGATGCCTCGACCCTGTAGGACGTGCCGCTTTCTGCAAAGAATTCCAGTGTGAATTGATCGATGCCACCGGAAGGCAGGCGGGTGGCGCTTGCCTCAACAGGAATGACGGCAGAAGAAGTATTGTCCATCCAGCGCCCGAGGAACTCCTCTACCGCGGTCCAGTAGGAGTCACTGTCGGCAAATTGTGACCACAGGGAACGCGAACCATGGTTACCTGCGCTCCCGGGAACAAATGATACCTTGTCCGGCGATTGAATGGCATTGAAAATTTCCCTCCACCTGCCCTGTTCACTGCGTGCCGAGGTAACGAATACCGGCACCTTGACCCCGGGCGCGGCGGTGCGGATGAGGTTGGAAGGTGAAAAATATTCGCCCGGTGAGAATGACAGAATCCCGTCGAACAGGCCGTCCTGTTCACCGGCAAGCTTGATGATCAGCGATGAGGAATACGAGCTTCCCCATCCGATTACGGGTGCTTGCGGATGATGCGCCCTGGCCCACGCAATGGCTGACTTCATGTCCGGGATGGCATCAAGCCACTCAGTTCCCAGCCCGGCATCGGCGGCGCGTTGTGCAGTCTCGTTGACCACACCGTTGATGGTGTTACCGGAACGCTGGTCAATGGCAAGGCAATTGAACCCGAGCTTATTGAGTCGGGGGGCAGTTTCCCTGTATTCACCCCGGCTCCACCTGGACTGGTGAAAAAGGACAATACACGGCCGTTCGGAATTATCATCGATCAGATACCGGTCCGCCGTGATTTCAAGCCCGTCGGATGAGGGAAAAGTGATTGTCTCAAAGGCGCTTGCCGGGGGAACTGCCAGGGCAAGGAGAACCAGCGCGAGAGGCAACAGGCGTGAACTTGGCTTCGCGCTCATGGCTGCATGTGGGTTCATTGTGTCTTTATGGTGTAAAACCGAATCCCTCCCGTGACACGGGCTTTCGGCTTTAATCGATTTCCTGCAACCGGTAGAAGCGCAGCGTTCGGGAAATCGCCGCGGAATCAGTGAACTCGTGGATGGAACCCGTGCCGGTCCCGGGCACGCTGTCATCAATCTCCATCCAGTCCTGAAGATCATTTGAGCCGAACAGGGCAAAAGTTTTACCGTTTTTGGCGTTGAATGTCAGTCTGATTTGTCCGGGAGAGGTGAATGTGATCGCAGTGATTTCAAGTTCAATCTCCGGGATCTTCGCGGCGATAATTTCTCCCAGCGACCTGGTGTTCGCTCGTCCCTCGGCGTAAATTTCCCATAACTCGGCAGTGGTGAGCGCGCGGTTCCAGATTGAGACATCATCAAGGCCGGAGGCGGGCAGGCTGTAGCCGGCAGCGTCACCATCCTGTCCCATGACGATGGTGAGGTTGCCCGCGGTGAGATTGCCGACATTGGAGATGTCAGGGTCAACCGTCGGTGTTGACGCATCGGCTCCAAAGTCCCGTCCTGCGACTCCCGCCGCCCAGGACGTGCTGGACACGGTGACCCATTCATCGGCAGCGTAGCTGGTGAGTGTCTGTGAATCGCGGTCGATGACCATGGCAACGAAGTTCCAGTGATCCCCCGGTTCCCCCCGGTTGGCCCAGTAGGTGTCGTGGTCAATGTCGATGATCTGCGCGTCGCCGCGGTTCGATCCGTCGCCGATATTAGCATCGATGTCATCGCCGGCAATCGCCGAGACCCAGCCGAGCGAGCCGCCGGTTGAAGACCAGTTCTTACCGCCTCCGGCAATGATTGCCGGGTCGCCGGGCACGCTATCCT
>CAWVVE010000453.1:0-2748 GCA_963933075.1 uncultured Verrucomicrobiaceae bacterium
ACCCCCCTTCACCTCTGGCGCCTTCTCCTTGTCCTCAATAGCCTTGGCCCACCCTGTATCCCCACTTTGGAATCCATCCTCACCTACAACACCCATCCTTACCAGGTTTGCCAACGAAGCTCGTTGCTCTTTATCCATTCGTTTCTCTGGCTCGCGGGAAAGAAAAACATACAACCCCCGCTTTGCCCGGGTCAACGCCACGTAAAGCAGGCACAAAGCCTCATAGCGTTCATCCTCCTGCCATTCCATCTCCGCCTTTGCAAGCTCCGGTGTCAGTTGCCGCACCCAATGTGGAGGCGGCTGCAAAAGCCAGCCCTCCTTCCCCTGCGCGACCTGATAATTCTTACGGTTTGGAATCTGGTCGTCACTCAGGTGAGGAATCATTACAACATCAAATCCCAAACCCTTCGCTTTATGAATTGTCATTACCTGTATTGCCGCCTCGCCCGGAGCCTGCCCTATATCGAGTTCTGATAACCAGTCTCTTGCTCCACGCGCAGTTGCCAAATTGGACGCATCATATTGTTCCAGGGCCTGGATGATATCGCCGACCCGGTGACGGGAGAATTCCGATAAGGAATCCCACAGCGGGACTGCTAATACCTCCACCAGGGCAGCATATCCCTCCGCGTGAACCACTGCTAACAAATCCTCCCATCGACTCTGCCAGACCTTACCAAAGCGCTGCTCCAATACATCCTCTAATGGAGACATCATGATCAACTCCGTGGCAAAACGATCTGCCGGGTCAGCCAGCCAGCGAATCAAACCGTGGATTGCCACCCCGATCGGGCTGTCGGTCATCGGCGCACGGCGACCTTCCTCGATCACGTTAAACCCTTCCATCTTCAGGTAATCGACGACCTCCCTGACCTGATTACCCGTCCGGAGTAAAACTCCGCAACTTAACTTCTTGGTTCCGATCCCGAGTTCATGGAGGCGCTCAACCAGCAGCGCGTTGATCTCTTCCTTGTCAACAACCTCCACACGAGCCTCACCACTCTGACCCGGATACGCGGAAATATGTTCCTTCCACTCCCAACGCTGAGCAACAGCCTTACCGAATAACTGCCGGACCAGTGTTATGTTACCACATGCCCCGTTGATCAAATCCAGGACTGCCGGGCATGAACGCCATGACTCCTCCATCGTTTCAACAGTCATGCCCCTTTTGAAATGATCTTTTACCGTGTCAAACAAATGAACATTGCCACCCCTCCACCCGTAGATTGCCTGTTTCTTATCCCCCACCACAAAAAGGCTCCCTTCCTCACCACTGACAGCTTCTTGCAACAACGGCAGCAGGCCATTCCACTCCAACTGACTGGTATCCTGAAACTCGTCCAGAAACCAATGGTCATAACGACCGTCCAGCCGAAAATCGACTGCCTCGCGCCGCAGTCTTCCTCTTTCACTGATCTGCCATTCTCCCAGGAGATTCTTTACATCATCAAAGCTTAACAACCCTTTGCTGCGAAATCTGCGCTGACATTCCTCGTCCACCCTCTTGATCAGGACTCCCAATCCCTCAGTGCGTTGCACTGCGGCTGCCAATTCACAGGCACTCACCAGACGAATGCACTCAATGAACAGGGAGGTGAGCTCAGGGCTCAGTTCAAACTCCTTGTAATACTTAAAGACAAAGGAATCATCTTCACTTACCCGCTCGACAATTTGATGGAACAACCCCTTGGCGCCTGTCAATAAACCACTGCCAATGGTGTGCTCCTCTATGGCATCAACCACTTTTTTAACCGCTGATTCCTGCCTCTTGTCGGTCCAGTCATCCGCAGTCATTGACGTATTAAGAGCTGCCCGTAAAGCTCCGGCCAACTGATGTTTCTCACTCTCCCAGCGACCGATACCAGGAAGATTGGTGAAGGTCCCCTTTCCTCCGAAGCGCTTCAGGGCATCTCCAGTTTTCCAGAACACGTGCCATTGGTTTATAAAGTCCTCCAAGTCCCTCAATACATTCAGTTGCTCCCTTCCCATCGTCGCCCTCCTGAAGGCATGCACAAATTCCTGCCCCGCATCCTCGTCCAGCAATTCCCCCAAGACCTCCTGAACCAGATCCCCCATCGCCAGTTTCAGTCGTGATCCCTCAATCAGGTCAAAATTGCCGCCACTGATTCCCAGTTCATGCTGGAAGCCGCGCACGATTCTGGAAAAAAAGGAATCAATGGTGCCCAACTGAAACCGGGGCAGGGCCTTGACGACCTTTTCAAGGACCGGCTCCACCGCAAAGGTGTGATTCACATCATCGGCCAGCCTTTTTCCCGCTTCTGCATCCAGGGTGCCCTCGGCCAACTTGATGAGCACCGAATCAATGAACTCCCCGGCCGCCTTCCGAGTGAAGGTCAAGGCCACCATCCGCTCCGGCTCCAGGTCATGGACTCCTATCATGCCGATGATACGCCCACCCAATTGATAGGTTTTTCCCGAACCGGCCGAGGCGAGAATCATCAGGTTCTCATCAAGAATATGCTCTTTAAGGCTCATTAGAATTCTTTCTTCACCACTTCATCAAGGCGGTTTCCCATTGCCAGTTCCTGGTAATTATCAAAGTCCACCTTCTTGGCTGGAGGCCAGAAGATCCCTTTTACAAGCCGGCTTAATACCCACTCTGCACAGCGCAACGCTGACTGCCTGGTATCATCGCTGAAATCCGGCCAGATCGAAATAGCCACATTCTGCTCGCTGCTGCCAAGCGAAAAATACCCGACCTCGGCTACACCCTCCAGCGCTGCC
>CAWVVE010000454.1:0-2747 GCA_963933075.1 uncultured Verrucomicrobiaceae bacterium
GGCTCGACTCTATTTTCTGCGTGCGTACGCATTGCGGGCAATACCCGCGCACAGCGATCTCAAAACGTTCCACGACAGCGCCCCGGGGCAGCTTAACCGCCTTGGAGGCCTGAACTCCCTCCTTGAGTTGAACATCAAGGACAGTACCGCATTTCTCACAGTGGAAATGCCCGTGCGGGGAAAGGTTCCCACAGAAGCGAGACGGTTCACGATCAACATTAACCTGTATGATACAACCAGCACCAGAAAGGGTATCCAGGCAATTATAGACCGTTGCCAGGGAAATCGCCGGCATCCGCTCCTTGACGCGCATGAAAACCTCCGTTGCCGTCGGGTGATCCTGATGCTCCATCAACACCTCATATACTTCACGGCGCTGAGGCGTCATGCGGTGCCCATCACCAAGCTTTATTGAATTTTCCCATTCCCTGTTGGCAGCCATGTGGACAAGATATATACCGGGGATGACGCTTATCAATAATTATTCTAATTAAAATTAAGGGTTGTTTTTTACGCAATTCGACTTGCCGCCCCAGATCGCTATACTCCCCACCATGAAACTTGGAATCATCGGCTGCGGCAAAATGGGGTCTGCTCTGCTAAAGGGCGCAGTAAAGTCAAAGGCTGTTAACCCGGCAGAAGTTTTTCTGCATGATGCCTTTAGCCAAATTGCCGTTCAGCTTGCAACCGAAACCGGCGCGACAGCCCTTGAGTCAAATACCGAGGTGATCGTGCAATCAGAAGCGGTCCTGCTTTGCGTCAAGCCACAGGATATGCTTGGCATGCTGCGCGCATTGCCCGCAATGCCCGAATCCCCTCTCTTTATCTCAATTGCCGCCGGTCTAAAGATTACCTCACTTGAGGAAGCCCTTGGAGCCAACTCCCGGATTATCCGTGTAATGCCCAACACACCGGCCCTTGTCGGCAAGGGAGCATCCGCCTTCTCCAGAGGTCCCAGTGTTGATGACAAGGATGCCGGTTTTGTCCATGCCATCCTGAAGGCAGTCGGGATAGTCACCGAGGTGTCCGAAAAGCAGCTCGACGCGGTAACCGGGCTCAGTGGCAGTGGCCCGGCATACATCTACACGGTAATAGAAGCACTCGCTGAGGGTGGAGTCCTGATGGGCTTACCGAAGGACGAGGCATTGATGCTCGCCACCCAGACGGTGGCCGGAGCCGCGGAAATGGTCATCCATACCGGCGAAGATCCCGCCGCGCTCAGGGATCAGGTCGCCAGTCCCGGCGGAACGACCGTTGCCGGGCTGGCAGCACTTGAAGCCGGGGATTTACACGCAACCCTTATAGATGCCGTGCGCACCGCCACGCAGCGTGCCACCGAACTGGGCGCATCGTGAATGTCCTGATCCTCGCTGCAGGCTACGGGATACGCCTGCAGCCGATTACCCGAACCGTCAGCAAGGCCCTGATTGAGATCGGTGGAAAACCGATGATTGAGCATGTGCTTGAGAAATTTTCCCGCTTTGGGGAAATCACCATCGTTACCAACCGGAAATTTGCCGATGACCTCGACCACTGGCGCAAGGGATTCGTGCGGCGTCACCCGGACATTCACATAAGGTTGCTTGATAACGGTTCAACCGCCGTCGAGAACCGCCTGGGGGCCAACGGCGATATTGCCTTCTCCATTGAAGAGGCCGGGCTAGGCGGTAAAGAACTCCTGATCGTTGGCTCAGATAATCTGTTTACCGAATCACAGGATGCCTTCGTGCAATTTGCCACCGATAAACCGGCAACAATCGCCACCTTCGATCTCGGTTCACTGCAAGAAGTCAAGCGCTTTGCCGCAGTCAGTGCTGACACCAATGGTCGGGTGTTATCCTTTGAGGAAAAACCCGATCAACCCGTCTCAACTCTTGCAGGAACGATGCTCTATCACCTTGCGGCAACAACTGTCCCTCTGGCACGGGAATTTCTCGACTCAGGAGGCAACCCTGACAACGCAGGATACCTCTTCGACTGGCTAGGAGGAAGGGTGGAGACCTTCGCCTGCCCGCTGCAGGGTCAATGGATTGATGTCGGGTCCCATGAATCGCTGCAACGCGCACATTCTATGGCAGCAACAGATCCTTGCTGACAAGGATGAACACTGCCTGATAAACTCCCGGCAACCTGGCACCACGCATTTCCCGCCCTGGCTCTCATTGGTGGCCGACCTCCAATTAATCTCCCAGCACGAAGTCCGCCATCATGAACATTACCGCAACAAGGACCATGAGCACAAACCCCGCGCCAACAAACTTCCTGGTATCGTTACTCATTTCCCCCATGGCAGTATCACTGTTCCTGCCAGTCCCGGGCATGGACACAGTTTCATTGCCCGGTTGCCGCGATTGACTTGCCGGCTCGGGACTTCCGAGATCCTTTTCCCGATAAACATCACCGGACAAATCATCAACGGTCCTGCTGAGCCTCTCCCGCAAATGGGAAGGATTGGATGTGTCCCGGGCCAGGCGCACTTTCCTGACCCTGTCACCAGTCCCTTCTGAGGGTTTTGACAAGGCCTTTGCAAACCGAGCTGAAGCCTTACCCGGGCTCTCTCCTGCCGACAATTGCACGCCCGAGGATTGCGCAACGCTTGTGCCTCCATGCAATGGCATATGTTCGCAAAGATGGCGCGGCAAGAATAATCCATGACTCTCCGACTTGCTGATTGCATCAAGATCAACGGCGGCTTTCTCCTCTAACTCAGGCGTTGATATCAGCTCAATATCCGGTTCCCCTTCCCG
>CAWVVE010000455.1:0-2747 GCA_963933075.1 uncultured Verrucomicrobiaceae bacterium
ACCAGCGTCGATATCCCCCAACCTTCAAGCTTTTTTAATTTCCTGCTGCGCGTCAAGTATGATGACGGAGTCGCCGTCTACATCAACGGCAAGGAGACTCTCCGCCAGAATCTTCCCGCTGGCGCGTCATTTGACAGCTATGCAAGTGGCACTGTCGACAACGAAGGGGGATGGAAGGACTTTATGCTGGCCACTTCAGACCTTTCCGCTGGGGTCAACGTGATTGCGGTCGAGATTCACCAGACCAGTGGCAGCAGCTCGGACATCCGCCTCGATATGGTGTTACGCGGGGAAACCAGTCAGGGCGGCGGCGACAATGTGTCTGACCCGATCTTTCTTTCGGAGCCGACTACGCTCCGTGCCCGATCCTACAACAGCGGCAGTGGTGAGTGGAGTGCGCTAAATGAGGCATTCTTTACTATCGACACCGTCCCTGCGGACGCTGATAACCTGGTAATTTCCGAGATTCACTACCACCCGGCGAATCCCTCGACTCCGGAGGAGATGACGGTGTCATCCGACCGCGATGATTTTGAGTTTATCGAGTTCATGAACATTGGCCCGGATGCTCTTGAGTTAACCGGCGCTGAGTTCGAGAAAGGGGTTAACTTCACCTTCCCTGATTCCACTATCCTTGGTATCGGCGGGCGCTTGTTGCTGGTGCGGGACCGGGATGCCTTTTTCGCCCGATATGGCTCCATGGAGGGAGTGGAGATTCTCGAATACACAGGCAGGCTGAGCAACGACGGCGAGCAGGTGGGGTTGATAAATATTGCGGGTGAGATCATCCGGGATTTTACCTACAATGACCAGGATCCATGGCCAACCGCGGCGGATGGTGATGGAGTGAGCCTAGTGCTTGTTGATCCGGGGACCAATCCTGACCATGCCGCGGCAGGCAACTGGCGTGCCGGGGAGGTTTTCGGCGGGACTCCCGGAACCGGAGAGCCCACCGGCACTAATTTCGAGCAGTGGGCGGCGGCTAACGGTGTCGGCGGGGGACTGAGTGATGATGATGACGGTGATGGTATCAGCAATATATTTGCCTTTCTTTTTGGTGCGTCACCGACTGTCAGTCCACCGCATCCTGAGGTGGACGTGCGCGCACTGGAGATTGGTGGGAAGGTTAATGATTATCTTACCTATACCTATCAGGAGAACATTAATGCCATTGGGTTGAGTTTGAGAGTTGAGATTTCAACAAACCTTTTGACCTGGAGTGACGATCAGGAATTAATTAAAGTCGTGTCGGCGATAGACAACGGGAACGGCAGCAGGACGGTGACCGTGCGTTTTGCAAGTCCCTCCGGCACGGCAGGCAGGCAGGTGTTCATTCGTCTCAGTGCGCATTAGTTAAATGTTTTACATGGGCTTAATGATGCCGCTAGGTTAATGGCCTGATGAATGATCATGTCCTTGATAGCTGCAAGCACGCCATTACGCGCCGTCACTTGTTGCGTGCCGGATCGACTGGGATTGGATCACTTGCTTTGCAATCAATGCTGGCCCCCGATGCCCTTGCCGCTGATGTGGTGAGCCGCTCACCTCATTACGCGCCAAAGGCGAAGCGTATTATTTTCCTGTTCATGAATGGTGCCCCCTCGCAGCAGGACCTCTTTGATTACAAGCCGAAGCTTGATGAGTTCCACGGCAAGGAACTTTTCAAGAAATACGACTCAAAGTCGAAATCCTGGAGCAAGGAGGGATTTGTCAAAAAGAACCAAAGGCTTACCGGGATGACTTCCGGGCAGAAATCGTTTCAGGTGGCCCGCTCAAACTGGAAGTTTAAGCAGCATGGCGCAGGTGGTGCATGGATAAGTGAGTTGTTGCCTTATACTGCAGGAGTTGCGGATAATCTGTGCTTTGTGAAGTCAATGCACACTGAGGCAATTAACCATGATCCTGCGGTTACCTTTTTCCAGACCGGCAACCAGCAACCCGGACGACCGAGTTTTGGAGCGTGGATGAGTTATGGGCTGGGTAACGAGAACAGCGATTTGCCTGCGTTCTGCGTGCTTATTTCCAACGGAACCGGCCGCCCTGGAAGCCAGCCGATCTACACAAAATTATGGAGCAGTGGTTTCCTGCCGGGTGTGCATCAGGGTGTGCAGTTGCGTGGAGGGAAGGCTCCGGTGCTCTATCTAAACAGTCAACCGGGAGAGAGTGTCGAGTCACGCAGGCGAATGATTGGCCGGATCGGAGCTCTCAACCGCATGCAATACGAGGCTTTTGGTGATCCTGAGATTGTCACTCGTATTGCCCAGTATGAAATGGCTTTCCGTATGCAGATGTCGGTTCCCGAGGCCACTGACATCAGCAAGGAACCTAAATCAATCCTTGATCTCTATGGCCCGGAGTGCCGGGTCCCCGGGAAATTTGCCGCTAATGCATTGCTGGCACGCAGGCTTGCCGAGCGGGGTGTTCGTTTCGTGCAACTTTACCATCGTGGTTGGGACCAGCATGGCGGCCTGATCGGGGCTTTGCCCAAGCAGTGTAAGGATACCGATCAGGCATGTGCAGCATTGATTACCGACCTGAAGCAGCGTGGTATGCTCGAGGACACGCTGGTGATCTGGGGTGGTGAGTTTGGTCGCACTACCTATAGTCAGGGCGGAGCAGGCAAAGCGGCGAACGGGCGTGATCATCATCCGCGTTGCTTTACTTACTGGATGGCTGGCGGCGGGATCAAACCGGGCATAACCCATGGCGAGACTGATGAGGTTGGCTACAACATTATAAAAGATCCG
>CAWVVE010000456.1:0-2728 GCA_963933075.1 uncultured Verrucomicrobiaceae bacterium
GCCGTGGCCCTCAAGGGAGGTAATGGATTGCGACTGGTCAGGGGAAAGGATCAATTCTTCGTCCTCGAAGTCCTCCCCTCCGCAACACCCGTAAGGGCAAAGGTACTCATCTCCGCTACTGACCAGGTGACGCTCGATGCCCACCTCGCCAACAGCGGCCCTCCAATTGGACTTTCACAACTCACCTCAGGAGGACCAAAACGCTGGCCCGAAATGGTGACAACGGCCGGCAAGAGCGGAGGTGACCAGAAACCTTTTGAAGTTGATGAGGTAACACTCCCACTGGAAAATCCCTGGAATTCGTGGATGCGCCTTGGAGGGTTCGACTTCTTTCCTGACGGTAAGCGGGCCGCCGTCGCCACCTGGCTTGGCGATGTATTCATTGTTGATGGAATCGGCGGCAAATTCGGTAAGCATCACTGGCAGCGTATCGCTACCGGACTTTTCCAGCCACTCGGGGTGCGAATTGTAGACAATGCAATTTATGTCACCTGCCGGGACCAGATCAGCAAGCTCCATGACCTTAACGGTGACAATGAGGTCGACTATGTTGAAAGCTTCAACAATGACCATCAGGTAACCGAACACTTTCACGAGTTTGCCATGGGACTGCAAACTGACAAAAAAGGCAATTTCTACTACGCCAAGTCGGCACGACATGCCAAGACCGCGCTTGTCCCGCACCATGGAACCCTGCTCAAGGTCAGTGCTGATGGCAAGCATACCGAAATCATTGCCAATGGCTTCCGTGCAGCAAACGGTGTCTGCCTCAACCCTGATGGCACATTTATCGTGACTGATCAGGAGGGGCACTGGAACCCGAAAAATCGCATCAATTATGTTAAAAAGGGCGGTTTCTACGGCAACATGTTTGGCTACCATGACGTCACGGACAACAGCGATGCGGCAATGGATCAGCCACTGTGCTGGATCACCAATTCCTTCGATCGAAGCCCTGGTGAACTGATGTGGGTGCCCCAGGAGGCAAAATGGGGAGCTCTCAACGGGCAACTACTCAACTTAAGTTACGGAACGGGTAGAATCTTCCTTGTGCCACACGAGAAGATCGGCAACCAGGCTCAGGGCGGCATGATTTCCCTTGGCCTTGATTTTCCAACCGGAATAATGCGCGGACGCTTCCATCCCGGAAATGGACAACTCTACGCAACCGGCATGTTCGCCTGGGCAGGTAGTAAACGTGGAGATGGCGGATTCTACCGTATCAGGCACACCGGGAAAAACCCCAACCTGCCTGTCCTTCTGCAGGCAACCAATGACGGCATACAACTGGGCTTTACCAATAAACTCGATGCCGCAACGGCCACCAGCACACGCTCCTACCAGGTAGAGGTCTGGGATCTCCGACGCACGAGGAATTATGGCTCGAGGCACTACAATCAGCGTAAACTGGCAATTGAAAAAGTCACCCTGTCGGCTGATGGCAGTAAAACACGCCTGCATATCCCGGAATTAAAACCGACCTGGGGAATGTCCATCAAATACAATCTACGCGATGCCTCCGGCAAGGAGGTGAAGGGGGAAATCCACAACTCAGTTCACCAAATGCCAAAGTCATAGGGAGTATGACATCGCATCAAGTACAGCCACTCCCTTTACAGTTCCGGGGAGCCATCTTCAATAGTCGGCTCAACCTTTAATTCCTTGGTCCCTTCCGGAGTAACAATCAGGGATCCGTCCTGAGGCTGCCTTGACAGCGAGCCGTCATCTCCACTGTTTCCCCTCAAGCTTCCAGACCCATTGGAACTGCTGCCATAATGAGAGCAGGAGATCATGGAAATAATACCCATGGCAATGAATATTCTGTTTATCAACTGCATCGTAAATCCACGGTTGCCTTACTTAGCATGTAATAAGCTGTAGAACCAATAATTCCATCGGGCAAGAACAGCGGGGACAGCAGTTACTTCCTTGCACTGAAATATCCCGAGCGTCGCAGCCAATCTTCAAGCAACCCCGGCCACTTACTGGAGCCCTCATGCTGCCCAAGCCCAACGCCATGGCCTCCCTCACGAAAAAGGTGAAACTCACAGGACACCCCGGCCTTGCGCAACGCCGAGACAAATCGCAATGCGTTCTCGGCAGGAACTGCCCGGTCCTGGTCAGTCTGGAAAATAAATGCCGGTGGCGCACGGCGAGTCACCTGGGTCTCCAGTGACATCTTCTTGATGAGTTCAGGTGATGGCGAATCGCCAAGCAGATTCCTGCGTGAACCCATATGGGTTACCCCCTCTTCCATGGAAATCACAGGGTAGGCAAGGATCATGAAATCAGGCCGTGCCTCATCATTGCTGAACTGGGTCCCAGCCGTCGCCGCAAGATGCCCGCCTGCAGAGAAGCCCATCACTCCAATCCGCGTTGGATCAACATTGAATTCATCAGCCTCTTTCCTTATCCGGGTAATCGCCTTGCGAACATCATCTCCGGGCAACGGATGTTTGTGGGGAGCAACCCTGTAACGTAGAACGAAGGCAGTGACCCCGTGAGCAGCAAACCAACGCCCAACATCATTGCCCTCATAACTCATTACGCACATTCCGTAGCCACCACCGGGGCAAATAACCACAGCGGCACCATTCTCCTTGCCCGTCGCGGGACGATGCAGGGTAAGGGTTACTCCCGCCGCTCCAGTTCCCCCCTCACCATCGGGCCAGAGTTTCAGGGTCTCAGCATTGCCGTGGCCGACATTGGCCAATGACAATGCACCAAA
>CAWVVE010000457.1:0-2725 GCA_963933075.1 uncultured Verrucomicrobiaceae bacterium
CCCAGACCGTCCCGAAAAGCAGGGTCAAGAGCCAGGGGAAACTCGCAGGATCGCTCATGCTCTCAGCAGCCCAGCAAGGACTCACCGAGCAGGACATCGCCGACCTCGTAATCTACCTGAAGTCCATCAAATAATTCAAGTCACACAAACCCATGAAAATATTATCCACCATCACGACACTTACCTTCAGCCTTGGCCTCATGGCCATTGGCGCTCCTGACAAAAAAGGCGCCTATGCCACAGCCAAGGATGCGCAAGAGGATCCCGACTTCGCAATCCAGGGTGAATTTGCAGGCAGTTACACCCAAAGTGAGGGCACTGTATCCAAGGTCGGCATTCAGGTCATCGCGCTGGGCAACGGCAAGTTCAGGGCAGTGGGATTTGAGGGGGGACTTCCTGGTGCCGGCTGGGACAAGGGGGAACGCTCCCAGTCCGAGGCCAACAAGGCTGCAGATGGCTCAGTCACATTCACCGAGGAAGACAGCAAGGCTACAGGAGTCCTTAAGGGAGATAATCTCACCATCAAGAGCCCGGATGGAAAATCTTTGGGAGTATTAAAACGCGTAAACCGTGAAAGCGCCACCCTTGGCCTCAAGCCACCAAAGGGTGCCACCGAGCTGTTTAACGGCACATCCCTTGAGCACTGGAAAAAAGGTGCCAGGAAAACCCCGGACGGACTGCTCATGGAAGGGGTCAACTCCGCGCGCAATGACTTCAAGAATTTTACCCTTCACATCGAGTTCCGGCTTCCCTACATGCCGAAGGCGCGGGGACAGGGACGAGCCAACAGCGGCATGTATCTGCTGGGCACCGAGACACAAATGCTAGACTCCTTCGGACTTTCCGGTGAATCCAACGAGTGCGGTGGACTCTACAAGTGGAAACGCCCGGACCAGAACATGTGCTACCCTCCCCTTCGCTGGCAGACTTATGACGTGGAATTCCAGGCTGCCAGTGATGGCAATCCCCCGGTCATGACCGTCAAGCACAACGGCGTCGTTATCCACGACAAGGTCAAGCTGAGAAAAAACTCCACCCAGGGAGGAATCCATCTTCAGAATCACAGCAATCCGGTCCGCTACCGCAATATCTGGCTCCTGGAGAAATCCTGAAAACCTGCAGTTGCCGCCACTAAGGTTGCCTTATTCCTCCAAAAAGGGATCCGGATCCCAACCCGCAGCGTAGAACCTTTGCAAACCGGAAGGTTCCCGACGAAATTCGGGAGACTCCGAGCCACGCATCATCATTGCAGGAACTAACCTTCGAGAAAACCACGCCCATCCCCTGCCCGGGAGAAGAACTCGAGCACTGGCACACGCTGCCCGGTGCCTTTGAGCGACTTTGCCCACCCTGGCAAAATGTCCATGTTGTCGATGATGCCGCCATCGAAAACGGCAACCGCACTACACTGAAAGTAAAGATCGGTCCGTTCTGGAGACGCTGGATCGCTGAATACCGGGAAGTTAAAAAGGGCTGCGAGTTTACTGACTTCCAGGTCAAGGGCCCCTTTGCAAGGTGGCGGCACCGGCATCGCTTTATCAGTGACCCCCAAAACCCGGAAAACTCTACCCTCGCTGATGAAATCCATTACCTGCCGCCACTCTCGCCACTGAGTAAGATCTTTGCCGGGCACTGGATTAACCGAACCCTTGCGCGAAGCTTTACCTATCGGCATGCAATAACCCGGGAAGATATCCGGCGGGCACAAGAGCATCCAGCCCCGGCAACAATGCGTATCCTTGTTAGCGGAGCATCCGGACTTATTGGGAACGCTTTAATTCCTTACCTGAAAATGCGCGGACATGAGATACTGCGCCTGACCCGCCATGCCCGCCGGCAGGGAGACATCGAGTGGGATCCTGAGACCGGAAAACTGGACCTCTCAGAAGCCGGAAAACTGGACGCCGTGATCCATCTCGCCGGCGAAAATATTGCAGAAGGCAGATGGAGTTCCCGGAAAAAAGAACGAATACTCAGCAGTCGACAGCAAGGCACACGCCTGTTGTGCAATGCCCTCGCTGCAATGCCCGCCCCGCCCCAGGTGCTCATATCAGCCTCAGGCATTAACTATTACGCAAAAAATCCCGGGGCTACCACAGATGAAACCTCACCGGTTGGCACCGGCTTTCTCTCAAATGTCTGTCATCAGTGGGAACTTGGAACCCTGCCCGCCGAGCAGGCAGGAATTCGCGTCTGTAAACTGCGCATCGGCATGGTCCTTACACCCGCCGGGGGCGCGCTTAAAAAAATGCTGCTACCCTTCAGACTTGGCCTCGGCGGGCGAATAGGCAAAGGGACACAACGAACAGGCTGGATAGCCATTGATGACCTCGTCGACATGATTGATCGCGCGCTGGGCGACAAGCGGTGGCAGGGACCTGTCAACGCAGTGGCAAAAGAGCCCGTCAGCAACAGGGACTTTACCAGGCAACTGGCCAAAACCCTGCGCCGACCCGCCATTCTGCCAATCCCCGCCTTTAGCGTAAGGCTGCTGTTCGGGGAAATGGTAAAAGAAACTTTACTCGCAGACCTTCCCGCCTGTTCCGGCCGGCTCGATCAGCTTGATTACCAACTGCGCCATCCTGAACTTGCCGGGGCATTGCGCCACCTGCTGGGAAGCACTGTTTAATCAGCCCCCTGCAAAAAAATCGCTCGAGCCCGCCCGAATGGCTTTGACGCATAACGGCGCTCCACCTACGATCACTGATAATAATAAAAACAGGGG
>CAWVVE010000458.1:0-2725 GCA_963933075.1 uncultured Verrucomicrobiaceae bacterium
GAAGGTATCGATGAATCCGGCTTCCAGTAATGCCGAGAATCCGGCGCGCTCCTCATCACTGAATCCCGGGCTGTGGTGATTGGCCCCGGGTCGCGCCAGGTCAATCTCCTCATGCGCCACGTTCAGGTCGCCGCAGAAGACAACCGGGAGTGTCTTCTCCAGGGATTGAAGATAAGAGAGAAAATCCTTGTCCCAGCGCCTCCTGTAAGGAAGGCGCTTTAACTCATTCTTGGAATTGGGAGTGTAGACGGTTACCAGGAAGAAATCCTTATACTGCAGGGTGATTACCCTGCCTTCAGTGTCGTGCGCGGCAATTCCGATGCCATATTTTACATCAACGGGCTTGGTTTTGCTGAAAACCGCTGTGCCAGAGTAACCGGCTTTTTCGGCGGAGTTCCAGTAAGCGTGGTAGCCCTGCATCCATTCCATGTCTACCTGCTCTTCGCGGGCCTTGGTTTCCTGAAGGCAGAGGACGTCAGCGTCTTGATCGACGAAAAAATCGGAAAATCCCTTGCCGAGGGAGGCCCGTATACCATTTACATTCCATGAGATAAATTTCATTTTTCGGGATTCTGATTCGTTGTTTCCGGTATTTCTAGTTGAAAAACTGTGATTTATCGCTAAACAAATCACCCCCCCGGTGACGTTGTTGCTGGAGGGACACCCTTTGAGAATCTCCAGCACCTTGAATCTACGACTTCCAGGGAAGCATGATTGAAGTAAAAAACCTTACTAAACGTTTCGGGCAGAATACCGCTGTCGACAATATATCATTTACGGTGAAGAAGGGCGAAGTGCTCGGCTTTCTCGGGCCCAATGGTGCCGGGAAATCCACCACCATGCGGATGATTACCGGTTATCTTCCTCCCACCGAGGGATACGTAACCATCGATGGAGCGGATGTTGTGAATGAGCCGATTGTTGCCAAGGCCAAGATTGGCTACCTGCCGGAGGCGGCACCCCTCTATGCTGACATGACTGTCGTTGCGTTCCTGCGGTTTATTGCCGAGTTGCGCGGCAAGGGGGATGCTGATGTGGAACGTGCCCTTGATACCTGTTTTCTGGAGCCGGTGCGCAACCAGAACATTGATACCCTGTCCAAGGGGTATCGGCACCGCACCTGCCTGGCGCAGTCTATCCTGCATGATCCGGACATCCTGATTCTGGATGAGCCTACTGACGGCCTTGACCCAAACCAGAAGCAGGAGGTTCGCTCGCTGATCAAGCGCATGGGGGAGGGTAAGGTGATTATTTTCTCGACACACATTCTTGAAGAGGTTGAGGCGGCCTGCACGCGGGCGATTATTATCGACCAGGGTCGGGTGGTTGCCGACGGGACCCCGGATGAACTTAAGGCGCGCGCAAGCGGTGCGGGTGCCGTTGCGGTCAGGATCACAGGCATGGCGGGTTCAGGAATACGCTCTGAGCTTGTGTCCCTGCCGGGGGCTTCCGAGGTCCTGGAAGAGAGTTCAAGCGAGAGCTCTTTTAGTGGGCAGGTGTTGCCGGCAAAGTCCGGAGGCAACTTGCCGGAGGAGATTTTCAATCTGTGCAAGGCGAAACAACTGGGACTTGAGGAATTGCACCTTGAGCATGGGCGTCTTGATGAGGTGTTCCGTGAGATCACCGTGGCCGACACCACGGTGAGTCCATAAAGTGTGAGTTCTGCTGATCCGAACTGTCTGTAATTCAACATAATTTCAATTCTCCCATTCCGCCAATGTCCGCACCGAGAAATATCTGGATCATCTTCAAGCGAGAGCTCAAGGCGCAGTTCGACTCGATGCTTGCCTACGTGTTCATCGTGATTTTTGTCGTGTTGTCGATGGCGCTGACCTTCTGGTTCCGCAATTTCTTTGACCCGGGTGCACAGGATGCCTCGCTGGAGTTTACCTTTTTCCTGTGGCCGGCGTGGTTGCTGATGTTCCTTGCCCCGGCAGTTGGGATGCGCTTGTGGTCGGAGGAGCACCGCACCGGTACCGTTGAGTTGCTTTTAACCATGCCGATGGCTCCCTGGCAGGCGATAGTGGGTAAGTTTCTTGCCGGCCTAGCCGTGATCAGCATTGCCATTATCTGCTCTTTCCCCATTGTCATTACTGTTGCCTACCTAGGGGATCCTGATAACGGCAAGGTGTGGGGAGGGTATCTGGCCACGCTCCTTTATGGTGCGGCATGCCTGGCCATTACCTGCTCAGTGAGTGCATTTACCCGCAGTGTCGTGGCGTGCCTGATTATTTCTGTAACCATCTGTTTCTTGATGCTTCTGTTGGCGGTTCCGCCGGTGCAGGATTACTTCACTGACATTCTTGGCGGCGGGTTATCCGATGCCATTTCCTCCTTTAGCATGTTCTCGCACTACAACGACATGAAGCGCGGGGTAATTACCCTGCCAAACATTACATTCTTCGCTTCGCTGATAGGCTTCTGCCTGTTTCTCACCAGTATTGTGATCAAGATCAAGCGTTCCTGAGCCTGTAACCCAGCGACTTTTAAATGGCTACCGAAACCGACTCCTCTCCCGCCAATAACGAAATCGAAACCAGACGCATTGCCGCTCCGGCATGGTTGTTCTCCTTTGTTGGGGCGATCATCGTCTTTGCGCTTTTGGTGACACTCAACATTATCACCAGCAAGTTGCCGGGCAAGATCGACCTCACCGAGGATAAGCTGCACACCCTTTCCGATGGCACCCTGGAGATCCTTGAGGGGCTGGATGCCGAGGTGAAGG
>CAWVVE010000459.1:0-2709 GCA_963933075.1 uncultured Verrucomicrobiaceae bacterium
TTTTCCCCTCGCCTAGCATGGTCATGAGTTGGGAGCAGCGTGATGCTTCATTGTGTCGATGGAGGCTTAGCCGATGAGTTTGAATACCATGGGAGCGGAAGAGCAAGCCGCTGTGCCGTGTGTCCTCACAGGCAACCAAGTCTGCTTCCCGTAGGCACTTGATGGCTCGCTCCGAGATGTCGGCGAGATTGCCAATTGGCGTTGATACAATTGACAGGATGCCAGTTGGCTGTTCCATCTAGCTGCAAGGAATAGGTCTAGTAGCCTTCACCAAGCCGAAGAGCCAGTGAAGTGGCGGCGTCCCTGGCGGCAAGCTGCAGGGTTTGCCGTTCGGTCAGTTGAAAATTAGGGTCAAGGTAAGCTCCGGCACGGCCTACCACACTTCCCTTCAGGAGAATGGTTCCGGTCTCGGATTCCTCCAGAGAATAGGACAGCTCGACAATGATTTGGATTTCACGGGTGCGCAGTGTGTCTGTGCGGCTAGAGCGTAATTGCCGCCTGCTCACATCCGTGATGACGCCGCGAAGAACGGCATCCGCTGTTCCCAGAGAGGCAATTGCGTAACTCCCATCCTGTTGAACCTTCTTGATGACTTCGTTGGCAACCAGAACCTGGCTGCGTTGTTTCAAGGTCTGGTTTTCAAAGGTGGGAATGGCAATGGATTGAATATGTGCAAGCTTGGCCGGTTTAATGGAGCCTAACCGATAACCGACACAGCCACTGTTGATTAGAATAAGCGTGGCTAGGCTCGAGGCTGCACTGAGGCGGAATGGGTTCATTATGTAAAGGTGCCTGATTTCAGGATTGCGGATTACTGGGGTTCGGATCGGATGTCTGAGATCCGGGCGGAGTGTTTACGATTGGCTCCTTGTCAGGCCTAATTTTTAATTTCTGGGTTACGCTTCGCAATTTTTTGGATATGGTTTGTTTTGCGGGGCTCGCCTCTGATTGAGCGTCATTTGTCTTGGTCGGTGAAATCTTCAGCAGCAGCGCTGCATGCCTTTGCTTTGAATCACCTATGTGTTTGGAACCAGGAAAGCTGAGGACTTTCTGGTAGTAGACTACAGCACTTCGGTATTGCTTTTGATTTTCGTAAAAGCGTCCGATCTCGTAAAACCTGCCGGCTTCAATTAAGTCAAATTGCGCCAGAGCCTTGCGGGCTTGTTCTGCGCGTTCACTGTCCTGATAGGCGACGATGACGTCCTCCATTGCATCACGGGCGGAGGTGATATTGCCGTGGTCTTGGCTTCCCCTGTTGATTTCACTCGTGCTAATGGAGCCAATCCTGAACTGAGCTTCAGATGACTTTGGATGGTTGGGATATTTGTCAACGAGTGCCTGATAGGCGCCGATCGCCATCGATGTTTTCTTTTCAGATTGATAAATCTCAGCAATTGAAAATTGAGAGAGCGGTGCATATTCCGAGTGAGGCGCGTTATCGATAATTTTCCCGTGCCATTTGAGCAGGTCTGAAACTTGGGTTTTGCGTGGTATGACGCCAAGGATCATTTTCTTGAATTTTCCCTTCTGCCCTGCTTTGGCGATCTCGTATTGATAGCGCAGGGCATCACTAAAGGCAGGGTTTCCTGTGTAGTTTTCAATGAACTTCTGAAATGCATCAAAGGCCTTCTCAGGTTTATCCTGAGAATTGTATAGTGCGCCTATTTTGAACTGGCTGGTCGAGGCGGCTGAGGAAAGTGGATAATCGCGGACAATAGCTTTATGAATTGACAGGGCCTGACCGGTATTGCCCTGAGATTCGTGCTTAAGAGCATTTTCTAATTCTGCGCGCGCTTGCTTCTCCTGCTGGAGCAGATTTTCAGAGTTTGGTATCCGTTGCAGATCATTTTTAAACAGATCCAGCAAGCGTCCACCCTCTGCAGAATGGATAAAGAGCGAACAGGCTATTGCGAAAATGGGGGGAAAAAGGCGCGCAGAACTAAGATACAGCATTTTAGATGCTACAGGCGTCAATCTAGAAAATCAAGATACCCTAACGATTCAATCTTATAATATCTACGCGAATAGATATTTATCATAAATGTTATAGCGGTTATAGCTAATATCCTATAGAAGAATTGATAAAAGCGGAATGCCGGCCAGTGGGTAACTCTTAAAATCAACCTCAGAGGTTGAGTGAATGCAGATTAACCTGCCGGATGTCCACTGAGAATGATTTTTTCTGGGATGTCACTGCCAAATTTGACGGTATAAGTGCTCTTGCTGTATACGGGGGGCCGGAACCCTGCCCTGGCGCGGATGGTGTAGAGTATTTCCGAGTTGGTTTCGTTGATTACTTGAATCACTCCGTTTTTCTTTATTGCCGGTAACTTGTCGGTAACCGTCCTGCCGTCATTTTCCCTGTGAATGAAAGAGATGGGCCAGCCCGGGAATTGCTCCCTCTCGCCTTTCGATGAATCAGAGAAGCGGGGCCAGCATTCAAACGTAATGGTATCATTTGATTTGTTGAAGCGAACTATGCCGTAACCGTCGGCACGTTGCTTTGGGTCATTGCGGTCCTTTGGATTGGCGTATGCTATCATGCGGAGATGATTGCCAAGCCCGTCCAAGTAGTCGCCGGTCCATGGCAGCGGACTGTTGTTCGCGGCATTGGCTCCTGGTTTTTCTCCGAGAGGATGCCACCAGCGACCGTATATTGTGTTGACCAGGGCCGGACTGGTAAAGGCCATAGGCCCATCGCCCGGTGAT
>CAWVVE010000460.1:0-2707 GCA_963933075.1 uncultured Verrucomicrobiaceae bacterium
GGAATCGATCCCAAGCTCTGCAAAGCAGCGCGGGATCATTCAAAAGACATGGTGCAAAAGGATTTTTTCTCCCACGCTTCGCCGGTACCGGGCAAGAAGAGCCCATGGATTCGCGCTAAACTGCAGGGCACCACCGCGCATGCCGAGAATATCTACTCCGGAAACAAGAACGGCAAGGCCGCTAACAAGTCCTGGTGGTACAGCCCCGGTCATCACCGCAATATGCTAAATCCCGGTAGTCGCCGGGTCGGCATGGGTGTTCACGGCAAAAAATGGACCCAGATGTTCGGCAATTGATAAAAGGCTGCATTGGAATCCTTAAAAAAACACTCGCCAAGGTGCTCACTTGCTAAGTATCATCAGATTATGAGAACATTGCAATCCCTCTCCCTTGTAGTTCTTGGCTGCGTCTGCCATTTGGGAACGGCAACCGCCCAGATCGACAATTTTGATGACGGTAATGACAATGGATGGATACATTTCGATCCAATATCATCAGCTATAGGAACTAGTTGGGTGACGTTTGACGCCTCTTCAAACTCCTTAAATATAAAAGCCGGCGGCCAGAATCTTAATCCTGCCTTGGGACCATCCCGCGGTGCTGCTTTCCAGCCGAATGTGTACTCGGACTTCTGGCTCAGCGTTGATATCGTCGATTGGGATCCCGCGCAGCGTCAGGCAATTGGCATCCTGGCAAGAATCCAGCCCAATCCCTCCCTCGGAAATGCGCACGGCTACCTGTTTAGCTTTCAACCGCAGGAAAACGACATCCAGATTACCCGTCTCGTCGGCGAAGCGCCGGACGGCTATATTGGTGAGGATCCGCAGCTCTCACAACAACCGCAACCCGGCGAGGGATTGCGCCTGGTTTTCACCGGTATCGGCAACACCCTGACCGGACGTGCCTACAGCATCTCTGAGCCCGACCTCCTTTTGGCCGAAAGCTCAGGCACTGATAACAACTTTGCTTCAGGATTGTCGGGTGTGCTTGCCTTTGACTTCAGCGAAGGAGGCAATGCGCCAATCGATGCAACTTTTGACAACTATGCCGCTGGAGCAGAGGAGCCATACCAGTTCGCCACCATCGATGCCCGTATTGAAAATGATAACCTGCTGATTGATTTCCTCAGTAAGCCCGGAACTTTCTACGCCATTGACCAAAGCAGCGACCTTGAGGATTGGCTGGAGATTGATGACGGCATCGAGGGCGCAACAGGCAGTGACCGAACCACGGTGGAAGTACCGTTTGTCGCCGGCTCGAAGATTTTCTTCCGCTTAAGGAAACAGTAAATCCGGATAGAGTCAGGCCTGCGAAAGCTTACTTTGGAAGTGCTCCTATTCCTCAGGGCTCTCCGTTGCCTCATCTTCAGTCTCGATAAAGGCGAAGGATCGGAGGACTTCATCAAAGGTCTCACCCTTGCCGGTAAAGACATAAAGCCTGTCAAGGTGCTCGATGATAACACGCCTCCTGACGCCCTCCTCCTCTTCAGGCAACTTGATATCAAAGCCCTCAGCCTCCAAGCCCCCGACATCTTCTTTAAGCTCACTCCCGGTCACCATGTGCTTTCGCAGACGGTCCCTCCAGCCCGGGTTCCGCGTGATTAACTCAAACACGGTGAAGTCATTCCCCGGATATTGAAGCTTGAGGATAATCCCCGTCACGTCTGCTCCATCCCTGTCCTCCACCTTGAGATTTAAAGGGTTCGGATAGCGAAGACTAAAACCCAGTGCCTCATTATAATACTCCATGTCCTCGGGAATGGACTGCCGTGGATCACGCGGTTCGGGCGTCTCGCAGGCGGATAGAATCGCGGCAACAAGAACCGCGACACTCAGGTTCCGGCTAAAACTCATCTTCGTCATCAAGTTTCCTGGCAGCCGCGATTTCCGACTCCTCCAGTTTGCGGATTTCGATATTACGATATTCTCCGGTGGTGCGGAAAGTTGAGACCGCAAAGGGCACCGACTCCTCAATCTCACCAAAGCGCATGCCTATCTTGCGCCCCTTGATACCGACATTGACAATACGATCACCATCGACAAATCCCTGCAAGCGGTGATCACTGATGACCAGCCGGACCTTATACCATTGCCCCTCAACAAACTCCCTTGCCGTCATGGTCGAGTTGTCCATGGCGTCCATGAAGTCAATGCTTGAAATGCCGCATACTGAACCTCCCCATCCGCCAAGCACAAAAGTCGCGTGTGTATCTCTGTAGGGAAAGGTGAGGCAATAGAAGAAGTCATCCCCCTCAACGCGGCGAGCCTCCATCTTGATCTCATAATTTAATTTAGGCAGCTTCTCCTTGTCATACCCGGAGCGCTTCACCCCGCTGAGAATCTCACCGCGCTCAATGCGCAGGATCCCGGTTTCCCCGTCGACTGAAATCTCCCCGGTGCCGGCATAGTTGCAAGCTTCCCAGCCCTTCAGCGACTTGCCATTAAAAAGTATTGTTGCCTTCTCTCCTGCATGCGCCGCAACCTCTTTCCCGGCTGCGGGCGTTTTATCCCCCCTCATGCTGCAGGATATCAGGGAAAAAAGCAGTATCGGTAGAAAAACAACAAATCGTTTCATTTCAGTGTTGCAGGATAGCCGCACCCTGTCTCCGGGGGAAGGGCAAAACCTAACCCCGTCCTTCGGCAAGTACTTCGCCGATGACCTCCACCGTGCGGGCAATATCCTCCTCGGCATGCGCCATGCAGAGAA
>CAWVVE010000461.1:0-2706 GCA_963933075.1 uncultured Verrucomicrobiaceae bacterium
CTTCGACAGTGCCCCGGACAGTGATGATGACGGCTTCAATGACAAGCTCGAGAGCCTACTCGGTTCCGATCCCAATAATCCGCTTAGCCTGCCAGATATCGGTATCGACATCGTGACCAATGATACCGTTTCGGAAATCAGCTTCAACACGGCCGCCGGAATAACCTACAGGCTGCATACACGCAGTGAACTCACCTCGCGCGTCAGGGACTGGCAGGTAGCCGCCGATCCCATTGACGGCACAGGTGCCCGTGAAACAGTGGTGCTGCCACTGGCAAACGATCGTGACTTCTACGGTATCAGCTACCAATTGGCACCGGCACCGTAAAAGCTCCTTATCCCCTCGAAAACTCCCTGAAGCCCCGCACCCGGTTCGACCGGGTCGCGGGGCTCATTGTGTAATGCGGCATATTTCGGGCCTAAATAACCGCATTTTCGTTCCCTGCTTGCCGGGTGTCGATAGTTCTCTAATATACCCCACGCCGAGATTACAGCTTGGCAGGCTCATTATGACCAACCACACCACAACCTTTCAAACAGGAGACAATACCGAGGGAATCCTGTATTCACTGCCAGCCCTGCGTGATGCCGGAATCGCACCCAACCTTAATCGCCTGCCCGTTTCAATTCGCATCGTCCTGGAATCCGTCCTGCGCAACTGCGACGACAGGAAAGTCACCGAGGAGGATGTGCGCAACCTGGCCAACTGGAATGCCAAGTCTCCGGGCAATTACGAAATTCCGTTCACTGTGGCCCGTATTGTCCTACAGGATTTTACCGGCGTTCCTCTGCTGGTCGATGTTGCCGCCATGCGTGATGCAGCTGTTGGCCAGGGCGCTGATCCCAAAATCGTTGAACCACTGGTTCCGGTAGACCTTGTCGTCGACCATTCCGTGCAGGTTGACTTCGCGGGTTCCGCGGAAGCGCTGGACCGCAATATGGCCATAGAGTTTATCCGCAATGCTGAACGCTACGAGTTCCTCAAGTGGGGCCAGCAGGCTTTTGACACCTTCTCGGTAGTCCCCCCGGGAATAGGGATCGTCCACCAGGTAAACCTTGAATATCTCGCCAGGGGAGTGCTCAGCAAAAATAATACCTACTACCCGGACACCCTGGTCGGCACGGACTCCCACACCACAATGATCAACGGGATCGGGGTCGTGGGCTGGGGCGTTGGGGGCATCGAGGCGGAAGCGGGGATGCTTGGCCAACCCGTCACTTTCCTCGTGCCGGAGGTGGTTGGAGTCTACCTGCACGGTGCACTTGCAGAGGGCGTCACTGCCACTGACCTGACCCTGAAGGTCACCCAGATGCTGCGCGAACACGGCGTGGTGGGAAAATTCGTTGAGTTTTACGGTCCCGGTGCCGCGGCGCTTTCCCTTCCGGATCGGGCCACCATCGCCAATATGGCTCCAGAATACGGAGCCACCATGGGCTTCTTTCCGATTGATGAGGAAACCATCAATTACCTGCGCGGCACCGGCAGGGATGAACCCTTGTGCCTCACTGTGGAGAACTACTTCAAGGCACAGGAACTTTTCGGCATCCATGACAAAGGCCAGATCGACTATACCGATGACCTTGAACTGGATCTCAAGGGTGTTGTCCCCGCCGTTGCCGGCCCGAAACGCCCGCAGGATCGCATCGACGTGCCAATTCTTGGGGAAAAGTTCAATGCCCTCTTTGAGGCCGCCGTTGATGACGGAGGCTTTGGCTTGCCGGCCGGGAAACGCAATACACGTGTGCCCCTCCATCTCGACACGCCCGCCGGAGAATTCGACAACCCTCTCATCGAGGGGGAAACCATCACTGAAATCGACACCACCACCGAACTGGGACACGGTTCAATACTCATTGCGGCCATCACAAGCTGCACGAATACCAGCAATCCAAGCGTCATGATTGCTGCCGGTCTGGTAGCTCAAAAAGCCAATGAAAAGGGGCTTAAAATACCACCTTTCGTGAAATCCTCACTGGGCCCAGGATCACGCGTAGTCACTGATTATCTTGAAGCCACCGGCCTGCAGGAGGAACTGGACAGCCTTGGTTTCCAGACTGTCGGTTACGGCTGCACCACCTGCATTGGCAATGCCGGTCCACTGCACCCCTCAATTGATGCCGCCATCACCGAGGGCGACCTTGTCTGTGCCAGCGTGCTTTCCGGCAACCGTAACTTCGAGGCCCGCATCCACGGCTCAATCAAGGCCAATTTCCTGATGAGCCCACCCTTGGTCGTCGCCTATGCCATTGCCGGGCGCGTTGACCTCGATCTCACCACAGACCCGCTCGGCACCGATGTCGACGGCAATCCGGTATTTCTCGCCGATCTTTGGCCTGCTCAGGACGAAGTCAGGAGCTTACTGGCCAGTGCGCTTAAACCTGAAGTCTACAATAAGCTTTACGGAGATTTTAATTCCGCCAATCCAAAGTGGGCGGAAATTCCCGGAAAGACAGGAGCCGCCTATGCCTGGGAGGAGGGCAGCACATACATTCAACTGCCGCCTTTCTTCGACGGATACACCGGTAAGCCAGGTGATATCATGAATATCACCAATGCCCGCGCGCTGGGTATCTTTGGTGACTCGGTTACCACCGATCACATCAGTCCTGCCGGCGCCATTAAGGAAGACAGCCCTGCCGGTGAATACCTCAAGGCCAATGGTGTAGATAAAGCCAGTTTCAACAGTTTTGGCAGTCGCCGTGGTA
>CAWVVE010000462.1:0-2702 GCA_963933075.1 uncultured Verrucomicrobiaceae bacterium
CAGTGGTTATTCTCGTTGGTGTCCGGGGTGCGGCCGAATTCACCACCCCAGACCACCAGGGTTTCATCCAGCAACCCGCGGGCCTTGAGGTCCTTCAACAGGCCGGCAATCGGTCGGTCCACCTTTTCGGCAACCTTCCTGTGCGAGGAGGCGATGGCATCATGGGAGTCCCAGCCGCCTGACCAGACGTTGACAAAGCGGACGCCTCTCTCGATCAACCTGCGGGCCATCAGGCAGCGCTTTCCGAATGGTTCGGTTGTCTCTTGGTCGATGCCATAGAGGCGGCGCACAGATTCCGGCTCCTTCTCGATGGATATTGCTCCCGGGACTTCTGCCTGCATCCGGAAGGCGAGTTCATAATTGGCAATGCGTGCCTCAAGCTCATGGTGCTGGGGGTTGCGCAAGTGATGCTCCCGGTTGAAGGCCTGCATCAGGTCAATTTTCTCGCGCTGTTGACCACTGCTGATCCCCTCAGGCGGGGAAAGGTTGAGCACGGGCCGCTTTCCGCTACGGAATTGTGTTCCCTGACAATGTGACGGGAGGTATCCGCTGCCCCAGGTGGCGGTGCCGCCAAATGGGCGCCCGTCACGCAATACCACAAAGGCGGGGAGGTTTGAGTTTTCTGTCCCCAGTCCATAAACTGCCCACGCGCCGATTGACGGATTTCCCTGCCTGGGCATGCCGGTGAGGAACTGCAGGAGTGCGGCAGGATGGTTGTCGCTTTCCGCATGAACGGATCGGACAAAAGCCATGTCGTCTACGCAGGCGGCTGTTTCAGTAAATAACTCACTGACATCCATCCCGCATTCACCGTAGCGCTGGAACTTGAAGGGTGAACCCACCAGGTAACGGTTTCCCTGGTTCTGGTTTGACTGGAACCTGTCGTCGTAGCGTTGAAAGATTTGGCCGGCTCTGTAGTTCAGTTCCGGCTTGGGATCAAATGTGTCCATGTGGCTTGGACCGCCGGCCATGGTCAAGAAAATACAGGACTTTGCACGGGCAGGGAAGTGGGGTTGCCTTGCCTGCAGGGGGTTGACATGGGGGCTTGCCGGTTGTGCCTGCCCGGATTCCCTGCTCAGCAGCCAGGTGAGTGCCAGCGAGCCGATGCCGGTACCGGAGTGGCCGCAGAAAGTGCGCCGGTTGATCAGGGCAGATGATGCAGGATTGTCGGCAGGATTCATTCGATATAGATGAACTCGTTGGTATTAAAGATGACAAGGCACAGGCCTGCCAGTGCATTCTCTGTGCCGTGATGTTTTTTCAGGAAGCCGACTCCCAGCGCCAATTCGCGCTCACTGGGCGGGCGGCTGAAGGCGTGTAAAAAGATTGCCCTCGTCTGGGCACCGGGGTCTGCACCGGCTTGCGCCAGTATTCGCTTGGCAAAGTCATTGCTGCTTGCATGGGCCAGTTCACTGTTGAGCAGGTCAAAGGCCTGCAGGGGATGCAGTGAGTTATCGCGCCGGGCACAGGATTCAGATGCATCGGCGACATCAAAGGACTCCATCATCGGGTGAACCATGTTACGTCGCTGGAACATGTAGATACTGCGCCTGGAGCGCTCCTCATCAGAGCTTGGCTTCCATTTAAAAAATGGAAAATCGTCACCCATCTCCTTGGGCAATTTCTCGAAGAATCCGGGCCCTCCGCCGAGGTGGCTGAGTTTGCCGCTTACTGCAAGCATGGTATCACGCAGCATTTCAGCTGTCAGGCGGCGATGGTTTCCGCGCCAGAGCAGGAGGTTGTCCGGATCCTGCTTGAGAGCATTGCCTACCTGCGAGTGTTGTGTGCTGAGGCGATAGGCCCGGGAGAGGAGAATCTCGCGGTGCAGGGGCTTGAGGCGCCAATTGTTGGCTACCAGCCGTGAGGCCAGATAATCCAGTAATTCCGGGTGGCTTGCCCCTGATCCGTTCCTGCCGAAGTCATTGGCCGTTTGCACGATGCCTTCTCCAAAGTGATAGAGCCAGATCCTGTTTGCCAGGACGCGTGGGGTCAGGGGATTGTCCGGGTGAGTAATCCATTGCGCGAGTATCGCCCGGCTGGAAAACGGGGGGGACTCCTTCAGGAGGGACGGCACAGCGGAGAGGAAGCCCCGTGAAACTTTTTCCATGCGTGTCCCGACATCTCCTCCACCAAGGATAAAGGTTTCCACTGGATCCTGGTCTTTTTGCGGGTTTTTAATGGTCCAGGCAACCGATGCATAGCTTTTTGCCTCAATGTATGTCTCCACGGCTTTCGTCAACTCACGGATCATCTTCTTGTCATCATCTGAAAATGGATGTTCCTGGTCGACCGCCTTGTTGATCTGTTCCTCGGAGATCTTGTCCGCTTCCTCTTCCCGGTAAACGGCAAGCTTCTGTCTCAATTGGGAACGAAACGTTGCCAATTTCTCTTTCCGCAGAGCCATCTCCTTGTCATAGGATGATTTATTCCTGTCAAAGTGGGCGTTGCGTTCGGCTGGCAGGTATTCTGATGGCACCTCGGCATGTTGGATTGGCGCCAGGAATGCCTGCAGGCGATAGTAGTCACGTGCCGGTATTGGGTCATATTTGTGATCGTGACAGCGGGCGCAATCGAGTGTCAGCCCGAGGAATGCCGCGCCAACGGCGCCGGTCACCTCGTTGAGGTAATCCTGGCGCTTGACCTCGGGAGTCATGTTATCCGCTTCCCATGGCCCGAGCCTGTAAAAACCGGTGGCAATGGCC
>CAWVVE010000463.1:0-2690 GCA_963933075.1 uncultured Verrucomicrobiaceae bacterium
AGGGAGTTGAGAAATTGCAATACCAGTTGCCGTTCCTCCCTTGAGAAGCTGGAATAGGCTCTCTTGGCGGCAAGACCTTCCCCGCCGTGCCACATGATGGCTTCCTCGAGTGTCCTGGCCCTGCCGTCATGGAGGTAAAAGGTATTTCCGTTCACCGTTTCCGTGAGCCCGATTCCCCAGAGAGGCGGGGTTCTCCATTCTTTTCCTGAAACCCCGGGCTTGTCGATCCCGTCGGATAACGCATCACCCATGTCATGAAGCAACAGGTCAGTGTATGGCCTTATTACCTGGTTCTTGAGTTCATCAATAGGTGCATTCGGTCCTGTCTTCAGGGTGGGTGTATGGCACTTGGCACACCCGGCATGGGTAAATAATTCTTCTCCCCTGGTAACCTTTTCCGCTTTCGGCTTCCTCTGTGCCGGTGGAGCCAGGGTCCTGAGGTAAGTGACCACGCGGTTCAGTTTTGAATCGTCGATCTCGGGGAGGTTGCCGTGTGTGGAGGGTTTTATGATTTTGGCCTGGGCCGTCGTGAAGTCCTCATCGGGATAAATACTGTTGGTAATACCAATGTCCCTCAGGAATGCGATGGCTGTTTGCAGCCTTAAACTGGGCTGACTGGCCTTCCAGCCGAACCGACCCAACTCAGTTTGTTGGTTTTCCGGGTTCAGAACATAGCTGGCTCTGCCCGAGATGCCGTCCTTGTTGCCATCATCCGGGTCGGCGAGAGCAAGGATGGTTTTTTCTTCAACAGATTCCAGCAACCCTAGCCCCACCAGCGGCTGAGCCAACCGGGGGCTCAGCAGGGTTTCAGGATGCGCTTGGCCGTAAACCGAATTTGCCTTAAGTGTATATTTTGGTCTCCTGAGCGTAACGGTGTGCCGGTCATCAAGTTTTTCCCGGACAGGCTCATAGGTTATTTCAACCCGGCCCTCCGGTTCTATGCCCGGTGCCGCGTTCACGGCAAGTTGCAGCCCAAGGTTCGGGTCTCCTCTACTGCTTCCGGGAAGATACAGCCGAAAGAGCAGGCCGATACCTGTCCGGCCATCTTTCGTCGGCGCACCGCGACCATCGCGGACATGGCAACCTGAACAGGAACGGGCATGGTAGAGTGGGCCCAACCCGTCACGGGCAGTTGTGGAACTGGGCGCGAAGACCCAGTTCTTGTTGAAGAAGGAGTTTCCGACGACATGGGCACGCCGATTGGCCCGGGTAATGTTGGAGAGGGGCATCCCAAAGGCATTGGGACCTTCCCGGAAAACAGTCGTGCTTCCGCCGCTGAGCACGGTTTCTGCCCGTGTGATGAGGGTGAATAGCGTGGATAACCCCAGGAAACAGATCGTGAAAATCTTGTAAGTCCTCACCAGAATTAAGGTTCTGGTTTCATGGAAACACTGACGCCGAGTTGCTTGGCAAGCGCAACGAGACCGCCTGCCACATCTTCGAGTTCTTCAATTAAGCTCAGGATTGTCGTTCTTGCGTCAGAACCTTCCTCGGCGAGGATTGCCTGGTCGAATGGCCGGGGTATTTCCCTGGAGGTTGATAAAGAGGAAATCAACATCGTGTGGAGCTTTTCAGCCGCTGCAGGATCCTCCCCGGCAGCCAGCGCCTGAATCCCCGGACCTTCAATTGTGGACCCGTCGGTTCTTTTGTAGGATCCCGCCCAGACATTAATGAGCCCGACAATGTCGTAGATGGCATCATTGTGCGTGGTGTCACTGAAACAGGAATGCTCGTCTTCTTGTGCCCTCGATTCATAAGCGACGAGCAATCTTTCACCGGCCAGTTCGAATCCACTCAACAGGGTCATGCCGGATAGGATTTTCCGGATGGAATTTTGCGCATCATCCTTCACGAAGCCGGACCGGTAATTCTCCTTTGAGGGAGCCCATTCATTGACGAGGCCCTGGAGGTTTTCCAGAAGCAGGGAAACAGTGGCATTGAGGAATTTTTTCCTGCGATCCGCATTTGCCGCAGTCGTATAGTCTGTATGTGGACGGCTTCCCGGTCCATCAACCCGTAAATCCTGCCCCCACAGGAGGAACTCGATGGCGTGGTAACCGCAACTGATGTTCTCTTCGCCATCCTTCTCATTGAGCTTGATGATCAGCTCCCTGGTGATTTCAGGATATGACTGCCTGTCATTAATGATTCCCGACCCGGGCATGCCCTTGACATAATCGAGGTAGGCTTCATCCATTGGCCACGCGTTGAGCAGTCCCTCAGGTCCGTCTTTATCATCAATCGGTCCGTCATAGAATCGGTAGACCTCGGTTTGCAGGTAAGGCAGCCTTGCGCTGATCCAGCTTTCTTTTGCAGCCAGCAGGCGTTGCTCGGTGGGAGCAGCGAGGAATGCATCAATCTTGCGGTCCATCTCTCTGGCGGCGTGCAGCGAGTCGACGTAGGTGGCATGCACGATTTTGGCATAGGTTTCGACCACCTGATTGAGGTCTCCGGATTGAGTACTGGTGGTATCTTGCCTTTCGGGGGAACAGGAAATGAGCCCCAGAAAGACAAATGCTGAAAGAAAGAGACGCATTTCCATGTTATCGATAATGAGAATCAATATCAACTTATGCGCAGATCATCAAACCTAAAATTCATTCAGTGGGAACCTTTTGGCAGGTCCTTGCCATCATGACTGGGCCTGCCTGGCAGGGATTGCGCTGACTTGCTCGATTTATTGCGTTTGT
>CAWVVE010000464.1:0-2689 GCA_963933075.1 uncultured Verrucomicrobiaceae bacterium
CATTCCTCATTTCCGGGTTCCTGCTGGCGATCCCTGTTTTTTTTGACACGGTCTTCTACCTGCTTATTCCAATTGCCATCGCCATGGCCCACAGGACGAAAGGCAATTATCTCTTTTACGTTCTTTGTATCGTTGCCGGGGGGACAATGGCACACTCACTGGTGCCACCGACACCGGGGCCCCTGCTGGTAGCGGAGGAAATTGGCGTGGATATTGGGGCGATGATGCTTGGCGGCCTGGCCGTTGGCCTGTTTACCATTACTTTCGGATACCTTTATGCGCGCTGGGCATCCGGTAAATTTGACCTGAAGCCTCCGCCGTTGGTCGAGGGGGTATCAATGGATGAGGATAATTTGCCTTCCGCCCTGGTGTCGTTCCTGCCGGTGCTTCTGCCGGTGCTCCTGGTCACCGGGGGAACATTATACGCCATTTTTAAACCGGATAACCTGGAGTTTCTGAAAGTTCTCGGGGAGAAGAACCTCGCCCTTGGCCTTGCCGCCCTGGTGGCATTCAGCATTTTAGCAAAGAGGTGCTCCGGGGACAAAGAGAGACTGCGCAGGGTCTCATCAGAAGCCCTTTCCTCCGGGGCGGTCATTGTCCTGATCACGGCAGCGGGAGCGGCTTTTGGCGGGGTCTTGAAGCAGACAGACATTGCCAGTGCGATTGGCACCCTGCAGGGCAGTGCCACCCTTGCCTTACCGGTCTGTTTTCTAATTACCGCCCTGGTCCGCACCGCCCAGGGTTCAGCGACCGTTGCGATGATCACGGCAGCTCCCGTGGCAGCAGCATTTGCAGCTTCCCCGGCCCTGGGATTCCACCCGGTTTACCTGGCGCTTGCCGTCGGGTGCGGATCAAAGCCCATTCCCTGGATGAACGACTCGGGATTCTGGGTGGTGACCAGGATGTCCGGGCTCAAGGAATCCCAGACATTGCGCACCGTGACCCCAATGATGTCGCTGATGGGTGTTACCGGCCTCATTGTGGTGGTTGTTGCCTCATGGTTGTTGCCTTTATCCTGAGAGGTATTGCCTTTATCCTTTATTTACTGTGATTGACCGCGCTTGCCTGAGTGGCAATTATTAACCCAGATGTCCCGCCAAGATCCGACCCACCTCCGTTCATACCGCTGGTATGGCCCTGACAGCCTGCGTGCTTTCGGTCATCGTTCACGCGCAAGGCAATCCGGGCTCGGGGAGAGCGACTTTGCCGGCAAGCCTGTGGTTGGCATCCTGAATACCTGGACGGACCTTAATTCCTGCCACCTGCATTTCAAGACAACCGTGGAGGCGATCAAGCGCGGTGTTCTGCAGGAGGGAGGCCTGCCCATGGAAATTCCGGTGATGTCCTGCGGGGAGACGCTGACCAAGCCAACCTCCATGTTGTATCGAAATTTTTTGGCGATGGAGGCAGAGGAGATGATCCGCGCCAATCCTGTGGACGCGGCGGTGCTGCTGGGAGGATGTGACAAATCCACTCCGGCGTTGCTTATGGGTGCAATATCCGCTGGAGTGCCGGCGATTTATGTTCCTTCCGGGCCGATGATCAAGGGCAACTGGAACGGGCAAGTGCTTGGCTCGGGAGCAGACGTGTGGAAATACTGGGATGAGCGGAGGGCCGGAAATCTTAGCGAGGAAGAATGGCGCGAGATTGAGGGAGGAATTGCGCGTTCACCGGGGCATTGCATGACCATGGGCACGGCTGCCACAATGACGGCACTGGCCGAAACCATGGGGTTTTCAATTCCCGGTTCCTCCTCGGTTCCGGCAATGGATGCCAATCATGCGCGCCTTGCCGCAGAGGCGGGCCGTCAAGCCGTCAGGAATGCATGGCAAGGCCCTCGACCCGGTGAGTTGGCGACACGCAAGGCGTTTGAAAACGCAGTGGCCGTTGATATGGCACTTGGCGGGTCAACCAATGCCATCGTACACCTGCTGGCGATGGCCGGCCGCGCCGGGATTGATTTCCAGCTTGATGATTTTGATGTGATCTCACGGAAAACACCCCTGCTGGCGGACCTGCGCCCTTCAGGGCGATTCCTCATGGATGATTTTTATGGTGCCGGAGGATTGTGTGCGTTGCTGAACCGGATGGGCAACCTGCTTCACCTTGATGTGCCGACGGTCAACGGCAGGACTCTCGGTGAGAATATTACAGGCTCACGGGTATTCAACGATGAGGTGATCCGTGATCGTGAGAATCCCGTTTCGGATGACGGCGGCACCGCTGTATTACGTGGCAACCTTGCTCCCGATGGGGCGGTCATCAAACATTCCGCCGCGACGCCGGACCTGCTTCAGCATACCGGACCTGCTGTTGTCTTTGAAGATTACAATGACCTTGCTGCGCGTATTGATGATCCTGAACTGGAAGTGAGTGCGGATTCCGTATTGCTACTCAGGAATTCCGGCCCGGTCGGGGCCCCCGGAATGCCGGAGTGGGGAATGCTGCCAATCCCGAAGAAATTACTGGAACGGGGGGTGCGGGACATGGTGCGGATTTCCGATGCCCGAATGTCCGGCACCAGCTACGGGACCTGCGTATTGCATATTGCCCCGGAGTCAGCGGTCGGCGGGACACTGGCTGCTGTGCAGGATGGTGATCTGATTTCCCTGGATGTTTTCGGGCGCCGGCTTGAACTGGATGTTCCCGAGGCGGAAATCGCAAGGAGATTGGCCGCAAGGAATAAGCC
>CAWVVE010000465.1:0-2684 GCA_963933075.1 uncultured Verrucomicrobiaceae bacterium
GCAACTTACGCACGTCCGCCAACAGGGCCTTGCAATCCGCCTGCTCCAGCACTGCGGCAAGCCCTTTACCACGGTCACCAAAATCAAGTTCACCGCGGCGGAATGCCGGCATCCACCGGGACTTGAGATGATGCACTGCCTGGGAAAATGCGTAATCAATCCAGCGATCACGCGAACCCTCCGCCACACTGGCGGCAATCAGGATTGAACGCGCTTCAGGAATCTCGGCACAAGCAAGCACAGCCTCCATGCGCACCCTGGGATGCGAATCAGTGGCTGCCACTGCAAGGATATCATGGGCATTCTTTAAGCGCATCCCCCAGCGACCGGCAACCCGCGCGGCATACGCCCGCCCACGATAATCCGATGAAGCCAACAAGCTTAGCAGGAGCTTCTCATCGGGAATATTCATCCACTCCATGAGCATCACTGCCTCGAGCAGGTTTTTCTCCTGCTTGCCCGCTTCCCCCTCAAGCCATTTTTTCAAGGCGCCGATCACCTGTTGCGGATCACGCCCGCCCAAGACCTGCTTGGCCTTTAACCGTGTCCAGCGCTCGGTTGACCCTAACTCCTTGATCAACTCGCCGGTCGGCGCCGAGACAAGCTCTACCGGCTTAAGCGCACCGGCCTTGGGCGTAACCCGCCAGATACGCCCATGTGTCTTGTCGCGATTGGGATGCCTGTAGAAATCATCCTGATGGCAGGTAATCGGGTTATACCAGTCAACCACATAGATTGCACCATCAGGCCCCATCTTCACGTCGATCGGCCTGAAGTTACGGTGCTGCGAACGCAGGAAGGGTTGCCTCCATTTCACCTTGAAACCGGCACCATCCTCTATCAGGGAAAAGCGACTCACCTGGTTCTTCTTGTAATCACCGATTAAAAAGTTTCCCTGCGTCTTCTCAGGCAGATTAGCCGCACCCAGGCAATCAATACCGCAGTATCCGCCGGGGTTGCCGATGCGCGGCAACCGCAGGCGCCGCTTGGCGGGAATGGACCCCGGCGTCAGGTAGGAAATCCCGCCCGCACCATCAATCACAACGGACTGCCCGAAGTCATCAAAGGCAACGCCCCATGGGTTGCCGGGTCCCATGAAGTCATCAAGCAGGCCGGCAAGTTGCAACTCGTGGGGCCGCAGGCGGAAAACTCCCGCCTGAAAAAGCGATGACACGCCAAAGGGCGTCTCCACGCGCGACTCAATGCCATCGCCCTGGCAGAACCACAGTTCACCTCCCGGCGACCACGCGAAGGAATTAATGGTCTGGTGGGAGTCACCGTTGCCGAAGCCGCTGAGCAACAACTTGCGGCTCTCTGAGATTCCATTGCCGTCAGCATCATGCAATTCAAGGATTTCCGTTCCCTGGCCAATATAGACCTTTCCGAAACCAACCTCCATGCCGGTGGGAATATGCAGGCCGTCAGCAAAGACAGCGGACCGGTCAGCGCGCCCGTCATGATCATTATCCTCAAGGATAATGATTTTATCATCAGGCATGACACCCGGCTCGATATGGGGGTAAACATCCGAGCATGCGACATACATCCTGCCACGGGCATCCCAGCGCACCGAGAGAGGGTTAATGACCCCGTGCGTCTCGTCGGCAAAAAGGTTTACTTCAAATCCCTCAAGCACGCTGAAAGCCGCCAACTCCTTCTTTACGTCAGCCTCATCAGAACCCGTCCTGTCGGGAGCACCCCGCGGCTTGGGTACCTTGTTGGCATAGATCAGCTCCTCAGCCTGCGCGATCAAGTCCGGGTAGGTTGACCACTCCTCCTTGAATGAAGGCAGTCCCTGCGCCGCATTGGAAAAGATTCTTCGACTGTCATCACCAAACAGGCACTTCCAGTTGGCCGGGCGCCAGTATTCATACCAGAGTCGGTGCTTCTCGCGCACCGCGGCAACCAGGCTCGCCGGCACCTTGCCCTCGCCGGCTAAATGCCGGATGAAGGCCTCAACGGGATCACCTACTTCAGTCACCACAAATCCGAGTTGCCGCTCTCCTGCGAGGTTCTTGATGGCCGCCGTGTATTCCTGCAGTGCCACTCCCCCGGTTCCAGCCCACTCAAAAGGTGACGGGGCAAGCAGCACAACTCGCCTTCCATCAACCGCAAAATCATCAACGAGCTTGCCGTAACTCTCAATAAAATCTCCAAGGTGCTCCGGGCCATCGAGGGATTCGATCTTTCCGAACTGGGCAATCACCACAGTCGCACCCACCTTCTTGAGCTGTGCCTTCCAGTCACCGAAGGCCCCCTGTCGCCAACGTTCCCGGATCGTGCTCTGGAAATAGACGGTGTCCCCATCCCATGAAAGATCGCGGAACTTCGGCCGGACCTTCATGAACCGATGTGTAAGGGCGGCCTCCAGCCTGCCGGCCTTCTGCATGCGCACCATGTCCGTGCCGCCGACGAAGGCAACAACATCCTCCTTGCCAAGTTCCAGCGGCACTGCCCGTGCAACGTTGCCAAGGGCGAAAACCAAAACGGCAATACAGGATAATCTCTTCATTTTTCTCATGCTATTAAACCTCATTCATCTGTGCAAGGTCGACCCACCCGCCTCGGCGGGAGGACTCGAGGACTGCGTCGGTAAACAACTGCACCCGCCAACCGTCCACAAGGCTTGGTACATCAACCTCTTCCTGGGCCTTGCCGGACATGACCTCGCGCAGGGCGGGAAT
>CAWVVE010000466.1:0-2681 GCA_963933075.1 uncultured Verrucomicrobiaceae bacterium
CCGTGTTCACCAGCACTTCCACAACGACGGAGTTCTCACCCCTGAAAATTCTGCGGCCGCCTACATGCGGCGTGCCAACGCAGTCGACCTTTTGACCCGTATCGAATCCGCACGCTGGGGTGACAATGCACGCAGCAATCCCTACACCCGCCTCGACTGGCTGCGCACCCGTGACCAGATGCTCGGCACCGCCAACGGCGGCAGCCATGGTGATTTTTTCCCGATGCGCACCGGCATCGTGCTCAACCAGTTTCGTTCAAGGGACTGGTATCCTGACACCCGCCCACCCGACTTTTCGCAACACGGCGGAAATGTTTCCTCAGCCTTTAAGCTGTCTATCGCCAGTCCCGGTGGCGGAACGATCTACTACACCCTTGACGGCAGCGACCCACGTATTGCGGCACAGGCAGGAACAGTCACTGAGCATGTGTTGGTAGCTAAAGAGGCAACCAAGCGGGCAATAATGCCCGGCAACTCCTCACTTGATGCCTCCTGGTTCGACAGCACCTTTGATGATACCTCCTGGTCCAGCGGCACCCTTGGCGCCGGTTACGACAACGCCACTTCCTATGATCCGCTGATCGATCAGGCATTTGATTTTTCCGGGCAGGTAAACAGCGACTCAACGGAAACCGTCTTCATGCGCATCAGGTTCGACGTTGATGACCCAAGCCTCTATGACGCGATGACACTGAAGGTTCGCTATGATGATGGATTTGTGGCCTACCTGAACGGCGAAGAGATTGCCCGGGCTAATGCCGAAGGAGACCCGGGAACGCCACCGGCATATAATGCGCAGGCATCCACCAGTCACTCGGATTCACAGGCCATAGTCTTCCAGCCCTTTCCGGTATCCCAACACCTTGACCTGCTTGAGAGCGGGCAAAACATCCTGGCTGTTCATGGCCTGAACGCCAGTGCCGGCTCAAGTGACATGCTGATCGATGCCATCCTTCATGCAAGCGAAGGGATAGGAGGAGAGGCGGGAGGGCTATCACCGAGTGCAAGAAATTACTCCGCCCCCTTGTCTCTGCCGAACCCGGAAACCACCATCAGTGCCCGCGTGTTCTCAGGAACCCAGTGGTCACCATTGACCCGGGCGACCTTCCTTGTTGATGCCCTACCCGCAGGCACAGGTAACCTCGTAATATCCAAGATCCACTATCGTCCATTGCCGCCAAGTGAAGGAGAACTCGCTGCGGGATACAACAACCGGAACGACTTTGAGTATGTGGAATTGATGAATATCGGGGACAAAACACTCAGTTTGGATGGAGTGACGTTCATCGCCGGCATCGACTTTGAATTTAATAATGGCAGTTCCATGGTATTGGCATCCGGTGCCCGTGGGCTGCTTGTCGAAAACCCTGCTGCATTTGCCTTCCGTTTCGGCAACAACCTGCCTGTGATCGGCAAGTTTGAAAACGGTACCAACCTTGCCAATGGCGGTGAAAGACTCACCCTGCTGGATGCTGAACAAACCATAATCCGTGATTTTGAGTATGGTGACACCACCCCATGGCCAACCACCCCGGACGGTGATGGTTTCGCACTTACCCTGATTAATCCGCTTTCAAACCCGGATCACTCCCTGGCAAGCAACTGGCAGGCAAGCGCGTCGATCGGTGGTAACCCGGGCTCTGATGACGTAATGGACTTTGCCAACTGGCAGGAAGTTAATTTCACCGCCGAGGAGTTGACCAACCCTGCAGTTTCCGCTGCCGGCTCCAACCCCGATGGTGACGGGATGACCAACCTCGAGGAGTTCCTCTTTGGCGGCAATCCCAAGACCCACAACGAAAATATTGAACCCTTGCAGGCAAATATCCAAAATCTTGACCTCGGTAATGGGCTCAGGGACTTTGCCGTCCTCGAGATCCGTCTGAACCGTGCAGCAGGTCAGTCAGTGAACTGGCAACTGCTCACTTCCACCGATGGAGAAACCTGGACAAGTGCCGAGACAATGATCACCCCGCTTGAGAATACTGACATAGGCAGCGGCATGGAAATGCGCCGCTACCGAGTCACGGACAGCATCCCGGAGCCCGGCGCACGCACACGTCTCTTTAAGATTGAAAGCAGGTTTAGCAATTGATCATTACGGGCTCTCCTTATGCAACCACCTCCAGCACCGGTTTACCGCTTAATCAAGTGGTTGAAGGAAATCTAGGTATCTATAGGAATAAAATCCATGGCGTTTCCACCCGCCAATTTAGGAATAATCTTGCGCACCAACTTTTTGTGCTCGGGATGCTTATCGTAGATAAGAAGATCCTCTTTTTTTTCAAAGACAGAAATCTGGCCGTATTGAAACCCCCTGTGCCAACGTGCCTCGTTTTTTCCAACCAACAATTCTTTGAGAACTGGGATCTTCTCTTTAAGACCAGCAAGTTCATTCATTAATTCGGCAATTTCATCATTAGAAACACCAGCCTTGAATTTAAAATTGAAGGCATGGATGAAATGGCCCTTGTAACTCGTTGCGCCAAGTTGCGTCTTTGGATCACCAATCGGGAAAAAATCCATTCCATTTCCAATCTCCAGTCTCGGAAGGATTTTTTTAACCAGTTTCTGATGCTCGGGATGTTTCTCATAGAGTATAAGGTCCTCTTTTTTATCAAAGAGCGCAATCTCACCATACTGAAATCCATGTGTTCTCTTGGCGATATTTTTACCTATAA
>CAWVVE010000467.1:0-2664 GCA_963933075.1 uncultured Verrucomicrobiaceae bacterium
CAGCGCCGCAGCAACCCGCGTTACCTGCATGTGAAAAACGAGATCCTCAACGAGAAGAATAACCTGCTCGGCTGGATCACCCACATGAGTGCGCAGTGGAACCGCTCACGCGGCGGTTCGGTGCCCCGTGAAATTCCCATGGGCAAGGATGCCTTGAGTGATGAAATGCTCAAGAAATACGGTTACAACGGTGGAGCCACCGGCATGTTCGAGTTCCGCAACTGGCGCATGTACAAGAAATTCGGCGGTGGCATCATCTCCGACCTCGGCGCCCACCAGATTGATATCTTTAACTGGCTGCTGGGCACCACCCCGAACTCGATCTTTGCCCAGGGAGGTACTGATTACTACACCGGGGAATTCCTCAACGACCTGCTGACCAGTGAAGTCTCCGAGGCGCTGGAGAAAACCAAGTCCAAAAAACGCAAGGCCAAGCTTGAGGAGGAATTGAAAATTGTCAGCCAGATCAAGGACGGTTACGAGCATGCCGACAACGTCATGGCCTTCTTCGAGTATGAGACTCCGCGCGTTAAGTGGAAAACCAAGGCGGGATCCGGGGAAACCCTCAAGACCCGGGCTTATTATCAGGTACTGACCACCTCAAGTTCACAGAAGTTCTACGAGAAATTCATGGGCGAGGACGGCACGATGTCCATCTCAGAACTCACCGAATACAACCAGATTTACCGCGAAGCCCACGCCAAAAGCTGGGACGAGTATGGGCTCGGGGCAAAACCGCTCATCGAGAAGGATCTCTCCCAGGAGGAAGTCTATCACAAGTTCTGGGAAAACCCGGCACCATGGCGCTCCGTGAACGTTGCCAAGGAGGAAAAATGGCGCGCCGACAAGGCCACAAGCCTAACTGATGCACGGGTCTCCAAGGGACTTGATCCCTGGGAAATACCCTCCCATACACAGTTCCAGGAACGCCCGCATACCCCGCACCTGCGCAACTTTTTTGACGCTGTGCGCAACAAAGGCAGCCAGGATGACCTCAACTGCCCGGCCATTGAAGGCTTCAAGACCACCGTTACCTGCATGAAAATCCATGACGCGATCGCAAAGGGCGAAAAAATCGAATTTAAACCTGAGGATTTCGTCGTATAGGTAGCGACTTTCCGCAGTAATTATTGAACAGAGACCCATAACAACCATGAAAAAAACATTCATTCTGGCAACATCCTTTATTATCCCGGCCATCTTCACGGTAACCGCGCAGGATGCCGACAAGAGCAAGTGGCAGGACATGGAGATTGATTTCCCCAAGCCCATGTTTGTCGGCACCCCGGTAGCGGCCAAGCTGCCCAACCTCGACAAGAGCAAGAAACCGCGCCTGGTTCTCAAGGCGCCGGCGGGAAGCGAAAACGTCGCCCTCGACATGGAGGTAACCTCCAGTGACCCGGAACCGATCATCGGCGATCTCGAAATGATCTGTGATGGTGACAAGGACGGTGCCGACGGCTCCTACACCGAGTTGGGACCCGGCAAGCAATGGGTCCAGGTCGACCTCGAGGAGGAGGCCGATATCTATGGCGTCGTAGTCTGGCACTTTCACAAGAATGCCCGCGCATACATCGACGTTGTCGCACAACTCTCCAACGACCCTGAATTCAAGACAGGTGTCATCACCGTGTTCAACAACGACCATGACAACTCATCCAAGGCCGGCGTCGGCAAGGACCTTGCGTGGATCGAGACCAATCACGGACGAATCTTTGATGTCAAGGGCAAGAAGGCACGCTACGTGCGCCTTTGGTCCAACGGCAATACCGCCAACGAGATGAACCACTACGTTGAGATCGAGGTCTACGGAAAGCGCTGAAGCCCTCAGCGCAAATCCATTCCACAAAAAAGCCACCGGGAAACCGGTGGCTTTTTTTATGTAATCCAGCACCAAGTGCCGCTTTCCAAGGGCAAAAACTCTATTCTTTTTTCACCAGCAGCTGGCGAACCTTCCCGGCATCAGCAGTGGGCAGTTCACAATGCTTGCCCTTGCAAAGGTAGACCTGCACCTCCTCCCCCTTCGCCAGCGTCTTGGCAAATTCCTCAATCGGGCCGGTGGTTCCCAGCACCACCTTGTGCGGCTGATAAACTGAATGCGCCGCACGCAACAGGCTCCTTGCAGCCTCAGACTCACGATCGCCGGCAATCACCACGCGATTCGGTTCACGTAATGCAAAATCCGCCGCCTTCAACATGTAAGGGACTCCCACAGATACTGTCTTCATCCGCCCGGAAAAATAAGACAGTGTCTTGTCGGCAACCTCCCGGTAACTTGCATTTCCCGTGATGGCTGCAAGCTTTAACAGGGCAAGCGCCGCCACCGAGTTGCCGGACGGCTCAGCGCCATCATAGTCCTCCTTGAGTCGCAGGATAAGGTCTTTTGCACCACTGCTTTGGAAAAAGCCTCCGGCTTTCGGATCATAGAAACCCTCGATCATCCGCCCGGCAATGGCCACGGCAAACTCCAGGTGATCTGGATTCAGGGTAACTTCATAGAGCCCTATGATACCACCCAGAAGATAGGCATGGGTATCGAATATCTGGGCGCTGTCACGCGCGCCGTCACGCCAACGGTGATACAGCCGCTTCTTCTCCCCATCCCAGAGCTCTGAACGGATGAATGCCAGGTTCTTCTCGGCAGCAGCCAGGTAAGCTTCATCA
>CAWVVE010000468.1:0-2659 GCA_963933075.1 uncultured Verrucomicrobiaceae bacterium
TCAGCATCGGTGGCCGCTTTGGCTATGATGATGATGGAGACACCGCTAATACTCAAATTGCATTCTTCGACTACAAGCCTGTTCCATTAATCTTCGAGGTTCGCGGACTTCCAGAGAAAGGGCTGGACTGGGGTAAGGGCATGTCAAATTACAAGGGAGCACGAGTCGGCAATGTCATTGAATTCGAGGGCGGCTATGTCAGCGAATCAAAGGCCTACGACCAGAACGGTAAATCCATGAAGAAATTCGGTGTCACCAACGGTCGCGGTCACCTTGAGAACTGGATTGCTGCTATTCGCGAGGGCATTAAGGACGGCCGCCACGAACTTGAGCTAAGTGCCCATACCGGCCACATATCAGCCGCCCTTGGCCACATGGCCAACATCAGCTACTACATCGGATCAGAATCCACTAAGGAAGAAGCCAAGGCTTCTCTCAAGGGAGAAAAGATGAAAGAAGAAGTATTTGATCGATTTGCCGCACACCTAGACAACAACGGTATTGACATCAAAAAAACCCATGCCACCGCAGGTCCCCTTCTCACCTTTGACCCGGACAAGGAGCAGTTTACCGGCAAACTTGCAGACAGGGCCAACAAGCTGGTTAAAGGTGATTACAGGGCGGGCTTTACCATTCCTGATACGATCTAGACCGAAATTCACCCATCCGCGGTTATCAACCACGAGGCGAATAAACACATTCCGGCAACACCCAACGACACGATTCACTTGCACCTGGCAACTCAGAGGCAACGAGGAGCTCGCTTTGACTGTCATTTGCCTTTGGTCATTGCAAATGAGTATTGCCCATAAATGACATATGCTTTGCCTGAAAAACCGGTCACATCTATAACGAGCAATCTACATTATGCCAAAGAAACCCCGCAAGATTACAAAGCTCCTTGCCGCCAATCGCAGTGAGATTGCCATTCGTATATTCCGTGGGGCCACAGAACTCGGGTTACAGACGATCGGCGTCTACGCAGAGGAGGATCGCTTTTCTGTGCATCGCTTTAAATCTGACGAAGCCTATAAGCTCAATCCTGAAAAGGGGCCAGTTGGAGCGTATCTTGACATTGACGGCATTGTCGCCATTGCCAAGGAGCACAATGCGGATGCAATCCATCCCGGCTACGGGTTTCTCTCCGAAAATCCGGAATTTGCAAGGTCATGCATAGACAATAACCTCATCTTCATCGGACCAAGCCCTGAAGTCCTTGATGCGATGGGGGACAAAATTGCGGCACGTGCACAGGCGCAGAAAATCGGCGTGCCTACACTTCCAGGAACGGATGAGCCGATATCGGATCGTGATGAAGCCCTGGCAGTTGCACGCGAAATAGGATACCCCCTCATCATCAAGGCTGCCTTCGGGGGCGGAGGGAGAGGCATGCGTGTAGTAAATAATGAAAAGAATCTCCCCAACCTCCTTGATGAAGCCAGGACCGAAGCAAAGAATGCATTCGGTAATGACGCTCTTTTCCTTGAGCGCTTCATCCAGAAGGCAAGGCATATTGAGGTTCAAATCATTGGTGACCACCACGGGAACGTTATCCACCTTCACGAGAGGGACTGCTCCGTACAGCGGCGCCATCAGAAAGTTATCGAGATTGCGCCAGCAATCCAACTTGATGAAACCCTTAGATGCAGTCTATGCGACGCGGCAGTAAAGATCGCCAAGTCGATCAATTATGATAATGCGGGAACGGTAGAATTCCTCATAGACAGTGAATCCGGGGAATGGTTCTTCATCGAGATGAACCCCAGGATCCAAGTTGAGCACACTGTCACAGAGGAAATCACCAATATCGACATTGTCAGGACTCAGATTCTTATTGCAGAGGGTCATGAGATCCACAGCCCGGAAATCAATATCCCCCATCAACAACAAATCAAACGCAACGGTGTGGCTGTACAATGCAGAATCACCACCGAAGACCCTGAGAACAATTTTACTCCTGATACTGGAAAAATTCTTACATATCGCTCAGCATCAGGCCATGGCATACGTCTTGATGGAGGATTGGGAGCCGCCGGAGCGACTGTAACCCCCTATTATGACTCCATGTTGGTCAAGTTGACCACTCATGCTCCGGATTTCACGATCGCATTGCAGCGAGTGCGAAGAGCACTGCGTGAATTCAGAATCAGGGGGGTAAAGACCAACATCCCGTTTCTTCTTAACCTGCTGGATAACCCACAGTTTGCTGCCGGCAATCCCACCACGCGTCTAATTGACACAACGCCGGAGTTATTCAAGTTCAAGCCGCGGAAGGATCGTGCGACTAAACTGCTTAACTTTCTAGGAGACGTCATCGTCAATGGCAACACGAACGCAAAAGGTCAATGCCCACCCGCACCGTTCAAGGCATCACAAATTCCCGAGTGCAATCTCAAGTTACAACCCGAGCCTGGAACGCGCGACTTACTGCATCAACTCGGCCCAGAAAAGTTTTCGGACTGGATTCTGGAACAAGCCCCGCTCCTTATAACAGATACAACCCTGCGCGACGCTCACCAGTCACTTCTGGCAACGCGCGTCCGCAGCTATGACATGTTGGCCGTTGCGGATGCAGTGGCGCGACGCACTCCAAAATTATTCTCCCTGGAAATGTGGGGCGGAGCGACATTTGACTCCTCAATGAGATTTCTTCAGGAGG
>CAWVVE010000469.1:0-2654 GCA_963933075.1 uncultured Verrucomicrobiaceae bacterium
AAAACCTTCGCCTGCAAATGCCGGAACCGGGTGAACCCGATCCCGGATTCATAGAAATTGACGCAGTACGCTACGGCATCGTGGAACCGTGGCCCGCCAATGCCCTTGGCAGCGGTTATTCTATCGAACGCGTCTTTGGCAATGAATTCGGGACAGAACCCCTGAACTGGAAACTCTCCACTGATGCCGGGGGCACTCCGGGTGAAAGCAGCCTGCCGCCCACTTCTCCAAGGCTTGAGAGCAACCTCACGAGAATTACCCTCACTTCCACCTTCGGGGAAGACGCAACCGCGATGAGTTTCAAGCTGAGCAACTCCGGCAGTGATACCCTCAACTACACAATGACTGATGATGCACCGTGGCTGAGCCTCTCGCCAGCATCCGGCACCTCGGACAGCCTCAGCGATACCACTACCCATACCGTGAGGTTCTCTACCGCAGGACTGGCCGGCGGCAATTACACGGCGTCGATTATCATTTCAGACCCGGAAGCCGGCAACTCGCCGCTTACTATCCCGGTATCCCTCCGTGTTGCCCAACCCCTGATCACGGCAAATTTAAACAGCCTGAGCCTAACCGCCCAGGAAGGCACAAACGCTGAAAACCAACCGTTCAATATCTGGAACGGTGAGGCTGACACCAACATGAGCTATACGATCTCCACGAATGTCTCCTGGATCGGCGTGACACCGACAGACGGCTCATCAAGCGGTCCCTCTGATGTGCAGAACCATATCCTCACATTCAACACGGCGAACCTGAGACCGGGAACCTACAACGGCACCGTGAGCCTCACGGCTCCGGAGACGCTGGGCTCGCCGAAAAACATCCCGGTTACCCTGAGTATCTCCGATGGCCTGCTGGTGTTGCTGGATGCTCGAGGCCTCAATCCCGGCCCCGTTCCAACATGGCCTAATACCGGCCTGACCAGCGGCAATTTCGTGGCCGGAGCCGATCAGCCAATAGCCGGCGAAACCGCCGGTGTCCGTGCCATTACAATAGACGGCAACAGTGACTGGTATATCGGCCCGACAGCACCTGAATCAGTGCTCGGCAACAACCCGCACACCATCGAGGCATGGATCCACAACCCCTCTGTCGGCGCAAGGGAGGCAGTAACATCATGGGGTCGCCAAAACGGAGGTTCCGGCAGCATGGTGTCACTCAACCACGGTTCGATCAACTCCGTAGGCGCCCTCGAGCACTGGGGCAGCACCACCGCCATGGGCTGGGCCAACGTTGAGGAAACGAACATATGGACCCACATTGCCTGCACCTACGATGGTTCCGGAAGGTCAACGGTCTTTACCAATGGCATGGAGAGCAACTTCATGGACCACGACCCGCTCATCGTCCAGGGCACCGACTCCGGCAACCAGCCACTGCCCTTTGCCGTCGGTGCACAAACCCAATCCAATGGCAGCCCTCACCAGGCAAGTTCCGGCTCATTCGCAATCGCGATGGTGAAGATTTACTCGCGTGCGCTAAGCCAAACGGAAATCGAAGCCAGTTACAACAGCGAGGCGATCAGCTTCGGGAGAATTCCAACCGCAAATGACGACCTTGACGAGGATGGCCTTACCGCCTCAGAAGAAGCCGCAGCAGGCACCGACCCGGACAATCCCGATACAGATGGCGATGGCTTCTCAGACGGTGAGGAGGTCGCCCTCGGCACCGATCCGCTTGATCTTAACTCCAAGCTGAAATGGCACTCGATCACCACTTCAGCTGATGGCAGCATGACCGTTACCTGGGAAAGTGCACCGGGCCGCATCTATGCCATCGATTACAGCTTGAATTTCAAGACTTGGGAAACGCTGGCCACAGTGCCGGCCTCGGCAGGTTCTACAACCAGTCACATTGACCAGAACCCTGCGGGCACTTTAAAGAGCTTCTATCGCATCAGGCTCGCCCAATGAATAAATCCGCAAGACGGTTATTGACGGGCGTCTCGCTCTTTCTCTCCACGCTCTCACTCACCAGCGCAGTAAATCCGGAAGCCAGGGCACACACGCCTTTCACCCTCGGGTGGAAGGACAACATGCTTACTATCCATCACCCCGGCATCCCCGGCGGCAGGATCGAAACCTGGTATCTTGAGGCTTACTGCCGCCCGGGATCGACCGACAGGGCGTGGGACAAGACAGTCATCGGTCACGAGACCAAGCTCGTTTCCATCAATACCGACAAGACAATGCTGAAATTGCGTTGCACGCTTAAAGATGGAGTCATCGTTGACCATGTGATCAAGACCGTCGCCGACGGCGTGAGTTTCAATCTGGTTGCCAGTAACAAGGGCAACCAAATATCCTCAGCGCACTGGGCACAACCCTGCACCCGCGTCGGACTTTTCACCGGGACAGGAGCCAACGTTACAGACAGCAAGTATGCCTACCTTAAAAAGTCATTCATTTTCCAGGACAAGGACGACAAGCCTGATTTCATGCCCACTGCTGGATGGTCCGTCAAGGGGCGTTACACTCCCGGCCAGGTCTGGTGCCCGAAGCATGTCCCGCGTGCAGATGTCAACCCCCGGCCGTTACACCCCGAAGCACCGCACCTCGGCCTGATTGGTTGCGTCAGCAGTGATGACAAGTGGCTGCTGGCGATTGCCTGGGAGCCGTATCAGGAACTCTTCCAGGGAGTAATCCGCT
>CAWVVE010000470.1:0-2654 GCA_963933075.1 uncultured Verrucomicrobiaceae bacterium
GAGGCAGTGTATTTTTCAATTGCAGCAAGTGATCCTTGATAGGACTTTAGACCCCCTGCAGATTTGCTGCTAAATATTGCCGACGTAGCCCAATTGGTAGAGGCAAGCGACTTAAAATCGCTCAAGTGCGGGTTCGAGTCCCGCCGTCGGCACCAATTTCTTCGGGCGCATAATTATTCGCAGGGAGTCCACTCGGGTATTGACTTTATGTGCTGGCAGGCTTTTCTCACCAGATGAGCAAGGGTGCAATTCTGGTGAGTGGAGGAGCGGGCTACATTGGATCTCATACGGTTCGGATGTTGGCAGAAGAAGCGGGTTATCAAGTCGTGGTCATTGATAACCTGGCCTTTGGTCATCGAGATGCCCTGGTTTCAGACGGGGTGAGCCTTGTAGAGGCGGATATCGCCGATGAGGATGCCGTCGAAAAAATATTTTCCACTTACAATATTGATGGGGTCGTGCACTTTGCCGCGTTCTGTTTTGTGGGGGAATCAGTCACTGACCCACTCAAGTATTATGCCAACAACACCGCGGCACCCTTGACGCTTCTTAAAGCAATGCGCAATCACGGGTGTGACAAGTTCATCCTGTCCTCGACATGTGCCACATATGGGGATCCGCAGGAAATTCCAATGCCGGAAACGCATCCCCAGCAACCAATCAACCCCTATGGTCACAGTAAGCTGATGCTGGAGAGGATCCTAAGGGATTGTGATGAAGCTTATGGCTTGCGCAGCGTGAGACTGCGATATTTTAATGCCTCGGGTTGTTCCCTGGACGGCTTGATAGGCGAGGACCATGAACCGGAGACACACTTGATCCCCAATGTGCTAAGGGCAGTCAAGGGGGAGATTGGCCCGGTGACCGTGTTTGGCAGTGATTATCCCACTGCTGACGGGACCTGCATCCGGGATTACGTGCACGTGGTGGATTTAGCGCGCGCCCATGTCAGAGCCTTAAATTACCTTGAGGGTGGTGGCGAGTCATTCTCTTGCAACCTAGGGACAGGCAAGGGAGCGTCGGTGAAAGAGGTGATTGATGCCGCCGAGGCCGTGACAGGTAAGCCGGTACCCCTTGAGTTTGGCGAACGCAGGGAAGGTGATCCGCCGGAATTGATAGCCGACTCTTCTTTGGCCAAGGAATTACTGGGGTGGGAGGCGGAGATGACCGACATAAAGCAAATTATAGAAACAGCATGGGGTTGGATGAACAGCGCGCGGGGCGGGAAATACAGGAATTAAGGCCCGCAGAGGGATGTATTCATGCGTTACATGTTAACCTTAAGCCATTTCCATAGCTTAGCCATTGAGCGACAATGTGAAAAGAGGCCTTGCACATTGACCCGTAAAATGGTATCTAATTGTTGTCCGTTATAACTGGCAACTTTGGGTTGTAAAGAGGCAGTTTGGCTGGAAAAATCTACGCGAGTTTTTTTTGGGGGATCTCGCAATGATCTGGCCGAACTGCCTCTTTGCAATTTGATCAAGTATCCCCGGGCTATTCTCATTTACGCGAATGAGCCATGAGCCTCAATCAAAGGTGTCAGGAAATCATCTTAAAGGCTCAAAAATCGGCCAAGCCCGGTTTGGCTTGATCAAAGGAGCCTGATGAAAAATGGGCAGCCTATGAATTGAGCATTTTGTCACGCTCCACCTTGAGGCCCATCTTGCGATAGAGGGTGGCGATGCTGACACCGAGCATGCTGGCTGTTTTTTCACGCGAACCTTCGTTAAATCGCAGAGTTTCACGAATGAAGATTTTCTCCTGTTTTTTAATGTATTCAGAGAGAGCGGATCCTATGGGGAGTTGATGCTTGAAGGCTCCATTCTCCTCATCAGTTATCTCGATTTTCTGGGTAATCTTGGGAGGAAGATCCACCGGGCGAATCCGTCGCTCATTGTCGTCTGAAAACGCGCAGGCACGCTCAATGGCATTTTGTAGTTCACCGACATTGCCCGGCCACTTGTAATTGCTGAGCATTTTCAGCGAATACTTGTCGATTTCTTTTTTCTTGGTGCCGGTGAGTCGGGAATAGTTCTCAAGGAAATGATTGGAGAGCAGTGCAATGTCCTCTTGTCGCTTGCGAAGCGGAGGGACTGCTATGGGAATGACCGAAATCCGGTAATAGAGGTCTTCACGGAATTTTCCTTCGTTCACCCATTTCTCCAGGGAATCTGTTGAGGTTGCGATAAAACGGAAATCAAGGTTTGCTGAGAGGTTGCCTGCAAGACGCTGGTTTCCAATATCCTCAAGGAGGCTATCGAGTTGGGATTGCAGGCGCATCGGCAGGACGTTGATTTCCTCCAGCACGACGGTGCCACCCTGTGCACGATTGAAGATTGTCTGGCGACCGTCGCCACTGAACAGTTCCGCTTCCAAGAGGTTTTCAGGAAGGGATGAGCAATGAAGGATTTTGAAGGGTTCGTTGCAACGGTGACTGCGATCATGAATGGCCCTAGCCACTATTTGCTTGCCGGAACCGAATTCTCCCTCAAGCAATACCGGGCTGCTGTTATCGGCAATCTTTTCCACGATGCGCAATATTTCCTGTATACCGGAACTTGAGCCTATCAGTTGACTGCTGGGGCGGATGCTATCGGGCGGGCTTGCAGGTTGGGGGTCACCTTTGGGAACGCTGAGTTGCTTGAGTGCAC
>CAWVVE010000471.1:0-2652 GCA_963933075.1 uncultured Verrucomicrobiaceae bacterium
GGCGCTATACTTTCAAGGAGCCGGCGAAAGGATGGCAACTGGAGGCATTTGATGATGGCTCCTGGAAAAAAGGAGAAGGCGGATTTGGTTCCAAAGGCACACCAAACGGTATCATCAGGACAGAGTGGACATCCTCCGATATCTGGCTTCGCAAGACTTTCACGATCGACCAGGTGCCGGATCGGGCCACGCTTCACATCCAGCACGACGAGGAAGCCACGGTCTATCTCAACGGCAAAAAAGCAGCACAGCTTGAGGGTTTCTCAACCGGATCCCCGGATTACGTAACCCACGCAGTCAACATGGGTCTGCTCAAGCAGGGCGACAACCTTATTGCCATCCGCTGCCACCAGACAGGCGGCGGCCAGTTCATTGACGCCGGCATAAGCCCAGAGGACAAGCAGAAGGAAAAAATCGAGCAGGAAATCGCCGGGTTGCGCAAAACAACCCGCACCATGCTCGCCACTGTATCGGTTCAACCCCGCATGATGCGGATCCTCCCCCGTGGCAACTGGATGGATGACTCCGGGGAAATTGTTAAGCCCTCAGCCCCGCGATTCTTGGGCGGTCAGGAGGTGACCAGTCGCACGAAACTGGCCGCCTGGATCACCGCACGCGACAACCCCCTTACTGCACGGGTCTTCGTTAACCGACTGTGGAAGCTCTTTTTCGGCACGGGCTTATCGAGAATACTGGATGATATCGGCTCCCAGGGCGAATGGCCATCCCACCCCGAGCTTCTCGACTGGCTGGCTGTCGAGTTCATGGAATCGGGCTGGAACATCAAGCACATTGTAAAGCTGATAGTCACCTCGCAAACCTACCTGCAATCCTCACTTCAGGATGAAAAATTAAAGGACATTGACCCCAAAAACCGACTGCTTGCGCGTCAGTCCAGGTTCCGCCTCGATGCCGAATTCATCCGTGACAATGCACTGGCAGCCAGCGGCCTGCTTGTCCACCGGGTTGGAGGACCAAGCGTTAAGCCCTACCAGCCCGCAGGCTATTGGGAGAACCTCAACTTCCCCAGGCGAACCTATGCAGCCGACCAGGGCAGTTCACAATATCGTCGCGGCCTCTACACCCACTGGCAAAGGCAGTTTCTTCATCCCTCCCTGCTGGCCTTTGATGCCCCTTCGCGTGAGGAATGCACAGCCGATCGGCCACGCTCCAACACACCGCTGGGCGCCTTGGTGCTTCTCAATGACCCGACCCATGTCGAGGCGGCACGTGCGCTTGCGCAGACAACCCTCGCTGACAGCGGACTAAAGAATAACAGCTCACGCATCAAGTCGCTGGTAATGCGCGTTCTCTCCCGTCCTGCACTTGATGAGGAAATCGCCGTACTCTCCTCCCTGCTGGAAAAACACCAGAAGGAATTCGCAGATGATCCCGATAGCGCCAACCGCCTTGCGGCCATTGGTCAACATCCGCTTCCACAAAATGTCAGCCGGCCGGAACTCGCGCCCTGGATCTCGGTGGCACGCGCCCTGCTTAACCTCCATGAAACCATCACCCGCAACTAGTATCCCGGACGCCCTGCTCAGGCGAAGCTTCCTGAAGCAATCAGCGCTTGGCGTCGGTGCGACAGCACTTAATTCATTGTTGCGGGCCGAAACTCCAACGGTCGGCAACCTGCCGGTCCTGCCACCGCGTTGCAAGCGGGTCATCGTTCTGTGCATGGCAGGTGGACCCTCCCACCTGGAAACTTTCGATTACAAGCCCCAGTTGGCAAAGTTACACGGCAAACCAATGCCGAAGTCCGTCACCGAAAACCAACAAATTGCTCAACTCCAGGGCCAGGCCGAAAAGTTGAAGGTCCTTGGCCCGCAACATGCCTTCACCCGGCACGGGCATTCCGGACAGCAGATCTCCTCGGTGTTCCCCCATATCGCATCAAAAATCGCTGATGACATCTGCATCATCCGCTCAATGCAAACTGAGCAGATCAACCACGATCCGGCCCACACTTTCATAAATACCGGCTCGATTATTTCCGGCCGGCCGGCAATGGGATCATGGGTTAACTACGGACTGGGCAGTGAATGCTCTAATCTCCCCGGTTTTGTTGTGCTGACCTCAGTCGGTGGCGGCCAATCCCAGCCGATTGCCGCCCGGCAGTGGCACAGCGGTTTCCTTCCTGGCCAGTTCCAGGGGGTGCACATGCGCTCAAAGGGTGACCCCGTCCTTTACATTAACAGCCCCGATGGAGTGACAGCCAACCGCCAGCATGACGTAATAAAAACAGTGCGAAGACTGAATGAAATCGGCAATGAGACACTGGCAGATCCTGAACTGGAAACACGAATCCGCCAGTATGAGATGGCTTTCCGCATGCAAATGAGTGTCCCCGGACTTGTCGACTTCTCTGACGAACCCGAGCATGTGCTCAAACTTTATGGTACACGGGGAGCAGATGGAACCTTCGCCGCCAACTGCCTGCTGGCCCGGCGCCTGGCAGAACGCGGCGTGCGCTTCGTGCAACTTTACCACAGGGGATGGGATCACCACGGCAACATCAAGCAGGGCATTGAGCACACTGCCAGGCTTGTCGACCAGGCCTCCGCCGCACTGGTGCTCGACTTGAAACAACGGGGTCTCCTCGATGATACACTCATTGTCTGGGGAGGAGAATTCGGACGCACCCCAATG
>CAWVVE010000472.1:0-2648 GCA_963933075.1 uncultured Verrucomicrobiaceae bacterium
CAAGGCTCACCAAGCTGGATAGCCCTATTCGTTTCATGACCAACATGATGCCACGCCACATACTATCCGATGACATCAGGACACCCCCCGCCCCTAATCGCGATGATTCTCCTCCCCGGGAACAAAGGCCACTGCGCGGGGAAAACCGATCACGGGCCCTGGCGGACCGCTGGGAAAACTTCTCCCAGGAGAGCTATTACCAGTTCCAGATATGGAAATCTGACGGCACAACGATTCTAAAGTCACCGAACCTTGGTGACTATGACCTGGAAAAGCCCAGGAATCTCAAGCCCGGAAAGCCTCAATTTTTCCCCATTACCGGTGATGATGGCAAACCAATGCGGGCAATGGCGATCACGTTCAGGCCAAAAGGGTTTGGCCTCTCGCGCCCACGGGGCAACGATCCCGGCAGGCGCGCCGGGTCACCTCCACCACAGGATGGCCCGAGCAGGCGTCCCGGCGGCCCGCCTCCCCAGGATGGCCCGCGTTTCGCCCACCTGACGGCACTGGTCACGATCGATGCCGGTCCAATGCAACAAACCCTCGGCAACCTCCTCCTTGGTATCACCGGTATCGGCATACTGGCCGCCCTGGGATCCGTTGCACTGATACACTTTGCCCTTAAGAGCGGCCTGAAACCCCTCGATCACCTCGGTGGGAAAGTCGCACTCATTGATGCCGCTTCGCTGGATGGCAGGTTCTCCAATGAGGATATGCCGCGCGAGCTAACACCCATATGCAACCACCTCAACGAGTTGATGGGAAGACTGGAGGACAGCTTTGAACGCGAGAGAAGGTTCAGTGCCGACCTGGCCCACGAGTTACGGACACCAATTGCAGAGCTTCGCATGATCTCTGAGGTCGCCCTGCGCTGGCCTGATGAGGCGAACAGTGGACAGGCAAAGGAAACCCTGGAAATTGCCGAGCAGATGCAGGGTATCATTGAGAGCCTCTTGGCCCTTGGGCGTTACGAGAACGGGCAGGCGGAAGTTAAACCTGAGCCTGTTGACGTCGCCGAGCTTGGCCTGGCCTGCTGGAAACCCTTTGCCGAGCGCGCTGCTGAAAAAAAGATCAAGGTCCAGCTTGAGATCCCGGAAACACAAACCCTGGAAACCGACCCGAAACTCCTGCGCCTCATCTTCACCAACCTGTTCTCAAACGCCGCCGAGTACACACCTGCCGGCGGAGTGATTGATATCACTGGATCACCCGGCATGAACGGCACCGTCCTCAGTGTCACGAATACTGTGTCCGATCTTGATACCGAATCCCTCTCTCACCTCTTCGAGCGATTCTGGCGACAGGATAATGCGCGCGCCGACAACAACCATAGCGGCCTCGGACTTTCCCTTGCCCGCACCTGTTCAAGGGCATTATCACTTGACCTGCAGGCCAAAATTGATGACAAAAACCGTATTATCTTTAGCCTAAAGCGGGCAAATGAAGAAAAATTCCCGCCATCATCTTAGGGTAATCTTGATTCGCTAGTCTTGAGAGGGTAAAACATGGAATATCCGCCCACAATGGATGGTGAAAGATTTCCCAACTCAAACCCATAAATGAAAATGAAAATGAAAACAACATTGAAGAAATTGACAGCAGGAGCCATCGCGCTCGCAATGCTTGCCCCGGCGGCTTTTGCTGAGCCAGGTGATGGCGGCAAAGGCAAACAGAAAGGCAAGCCAGGCGCAGAAAGACCCGGCGGTCCCGCCGGCAAGCGTCCCGATCGCAAGGCAATCCTTGAGAAATTTGATGCCGACAAGGACGGCAAGCTTTCAGCCGACGAGCGTGTCTCAATGATCAAGGACCGCCTCGCCAACAGTGAGCGCTTTGCCGCCATGTTCAACAAGCGTGCCGATTCCGACAAGGACGGCAAGGTCTCCGATGCGGAGCTTAAAGCTGCCATTGCCAAGATGGGTCAGAGACGTCCAGGCGGTGACGGCAAGAAGCCGGGCGCAAAACCAGATGGTGCCGGCAAAAAGCCGGGTGGCAAGAAGCCAGGCGGTAAGAAGCGCCCGAATGCCGACAGCTAAATAAAGTTTTTTTGCAGATACAGTAGAAAAACACCTTACCCCGGGGGCGGTAATCGCCCCCGGGGTTATCCATTTTAACTATTCAAAGACAAACCCTGGGAAAATCCCCACTGAAAGCCATGAAAAACTCAATCGCCATACACGCAATCTGGCTGGCAATCGCAGTCGGTTCCTTCGCTACCGGCTGGAAGATTCAATCCGCTAATGACAATGGGGGGAAAGGCAGTAACTCCAGCCTGCAGGTGAACCTCAATGAGGGTAACCCGCTTTCCGGCCTCGGTGACGGCTCAGGGAAAACAAACACGAAAGGCAAAGGCGCAGTAAAAGCAGGGAACATTAATGCAGCAGCAACCAAATCAGCGTCACAGCTCATCGATGAGTTCCTCAACTCCAATGATCCCCTTGAACAGAATTTTCTCTTTGCCCAGATGCTCATGGGCCTGACCGCGGATAATGCCCCCGGGATGTTTGAATCCCTGAAAGGCAAGCTCAGGGGACGTGATGGCGGGCGCCAGATGACGCTCTTCTTCCAGGCCTGGGGCAAGATCAACGGCGCGGCAGCCATCGCGGCAGCCACTGCCGGCAATGAAGAGGGGGAAGAGGGACGCGGTCGCG
>CAWVVE010000473.1:0-2642 GCA_963933075.1 uncultured Verrucomicrobiaceae bacterium
CTTATCTGGATTTCTCCAAGGACCGACCCTAGTCGTCCCCGCTCCTCATTGTTGTTGTGGCACTGTCTCCATGAACGTTACAAACCTAGATTAACGCAAATCGGAATTACCTAAGCGGAACCTTTGTGAAAGACGATTCTAATTATTGGAATAAATACTATCAGCACGATTCCCTGTACAAATATTAAACTCATGAAGATGTCATTGTTGGAGATGCACAGGAAAACCCGCAGGTCATTGGAGGCCTGGTGGGGAAAGTGCTTTCTTGTTCCCGCTTCCTCTTTAATCGCATGGCTGTTGCTCAGATTTCTACCCCGGGTGCATCCCAACCAGATCACAACTGTTTCACTGGTTCTCGGTGCAATTTCTGGTGCGCTCTTTCTTCTAGAGGACACTATTGCCGCAGTGTTGGTTTATCAGCTTTGTATGGTGCTTGACTGGGTGGATGGCAAGGTGGCCAGATTAACCGGAAAGACTTCTTCATTCGGTGCATTTTACGACGGGCTCGTCAATCACCTGGTATATATCTTTAATGTCATTGGTCTTGGATTTGGCTTGGGGTTTTTCTGGCAATCGATGGTGCTTGTGGTAGCACTGCTTGGTCTGCGCGGGATTAATAATTATCTTAATGATTTTCTTGAGCGGGAGATTGAGGGGAGTTGGTCGCATTTTGTGGCTGATGAGAAAAGCTGGCTTTCTCGTAATGGTTTGTTGCCGCCGGGCAGCTTCCCTGACAAGCATGCCATTATGTTTCTTGCCTGCCCCATTGCTGCTTATATCACGGATGAGCCGATTTATTCACTTGGTGGAATGGCATTGATTGTCATGATGGATATGGCATTACTTTTACTCAAGGGACGTAAAGCCGCACGGCGACTTTGCCCGTAAAAACACTTTGGACGTGGTGATGTCAGGCGACGGACCTCATTTTCCAAACCTGCTCAGTTGAAGTGTCAAGGAAGCCATCAATTCTCCTAGTCGGTCAGACGCCGCCCCCTTTTCACGGGCAGGCGGTAGCGACAAAAATCCTTTTCGACCATGATTGGCCAGGCCTGAAGGTGTTACGCCTGCGCATGGCATACAGCAGCGGAGAGGCTGATGTCGGAAAGTTCGGCATCGGTAAGTTACTGCATTTGATGGGGTTGGTCCTGAAGTCCTGGTGGATTCTGCTTCGTAACCGCCCCTGTTGCCTTTATTATCCGCCGGCCAGTCCCAACATCATTCCGGTGCTGCGGGATATCGTCTACCTGTTCGCAGTCAGGCCATTTTCCAGGGGAATTATCCTGCATTATCATGCCGGAGGTCTTCCGACATTCGTTCATTCCTTAACCCCTTTTCTAAGGATTCTTGCGCGTTGTGCTTATGGCAGGGCGAAGGCCAGTATCGAGATTTCCAAGAGCCGTATTGATCCCGATGTTGCCTTTGCCGCTGTCCATGAATTCCATGTTGCCAATGGCTTGGATGTTCCAGACATATCGAAGGACGGAGAATCTGCCACTGCCTGCAACGCCTTTCATATTCTCTACATTGCGGGGTTGCGTGAAACCAAGGGAGTGATGGACATTGTTCACACTGCCAAAGCATTAAAAGAGCGAGGTATAGCAGTTATTTTTGATGTTGCCGGGCCCTGGCAGGAGGAAGATACACAGCGTCGTTTTGAAGTTGCCGTGGCAGAAGCTGATGTTGCCGATCGTATCGTGATGCATGGTCGTGTCACTGGCGAGGAGAAGTGGGCACTTTATCGCGATGCCTCCTTGTTCTTCTTCCCCTCCTATTACGAATCAGAGAATTTTCCGCTGGTTCTTATTGAGGCAATGGCTTTCGGTTTGCCTGTGGTGGCAACTCGCTGGAGAGGAATCCCGGAGATGGTAATCGATGGCAACACCGGGATTCTGTGTGACGTCAAGTCACCTGTGCAGTTCGCGGATGCAATTGATCAGATTATGTCCGACAAGGTTTTGCATGAGGCTATGTCTGCAGATGCACGTGTCAGGTATGCTTCCAATTACACGCAAGAGGCTTTTCTTGTCGACATGCGCAGGGTGTTCGATGCGGTAATTACTGAGCAGGCCAAGGGGAAATGATGAGAGTACTGCTTATCATATTTGTTATCCTTGGTTATCTGTGGCTGGCGGTGATCGGCAACGGCAGTAAGATTGTATTTCAGTGGCCGGGGTTACTTTTATTGGGCTGTGGATTTGTAGTGTTGCCCTTTACCCGTCGAAGTCGGGAGATTGCTGTTCCCATGTTATGCCACTTGGCGGTGGCAGCACTTTTCATCTACATGGTCGCTCGGGCCTGGGGTTCTCCTGTCTTTTACCTGGCGCGACTTGATATCATCCTGGGCCTCGTGTTTTTCGGAGTTTATGTGGCATTTTCCACATGCCTGACCCGACGAGGTGATCGGTTGATCTTTATTTTCCTGATTCTCTTTTTAGGTGTTTCGAATACCGTTGTTGCAATATACCAGCTGAAGGTCGACTTAGACTTTAATGTTCTTCCTGGTTATCAGCGGCAGGGATCGGGAGGGCAACTCTTAAGGCCGAGCGGATTTTTTAACATTCATCCGCATTTCGCGGGATTTCTTGAGATCGCAGTTCTCTTTGGTGTTGCAATTGGCCTTTTTGCGCGCGGGTTAGGAT
>CAWVVE010000474.1:0-2615 GCA_963933075.1 uncultured Verrucomicrobiaceae bacterium
AGTTAGTGCCTCAGGTTTACACAAGCGTTTTGGGGAAACAAAAGCCCTAGACGGTATCGATTTTAATGTTGAAGGGGATGTTGCGGTGCTTGCCCTCATCGGGCCCTCGGGTGGTGGTAAATCAACACTGCTGAGGGTGCTCGGCGGACTGGAGGTTCCTGACATGGGGACGGTCTCGGTAAGTGGCGGGGAGATGGATTTCGGCAGTGAGGATGCACTGCTTGCCCATCGGCGCAGTAACGGGTTCCTGTTCCAGAGCTTTAACCTGTTTCCGCACAAGAGCGGACTGGCCAACATTGCGCTGCCACTCGAAAAGGTGCACGGATTGTCCCCAAGTGAAGCCAATGACCGGGCCATGGGTGCCCTTGAGCGGTTTGACCTTGCCGAACATGCCATGAAGTTTCCTGCCCAGTTGTCGGGCGGTCAGCAGCAACGCGTAGCCATTGCCCGTGCAATTGCTCACGGTCCCGGCCTTTTGTTCCTTGATGAACCGACTTCAGCCCTTGATCCCGAGATGACGGCTGAGGTGCTTGACTTGATTGTCGAGTTGAAGGACGGCGGACAGGATATCGTGCTCTCCACGCATGAGATGGGATTTGCGCGACAGGTTGCCGATGAGGTGGCTTTCCTGACAGAGGGAAGGATTGCCGAAATCGGCAATGCATCGCGAATGTTCGAGGAGGGAGAAGATGCCCGTCTTCGCCATTTCCTCTCACGGGTTATGCGCTATTAGCCTACTGGCTGATTTCAACCCGCAGCCGGATTTGTTGCACGGAAGCACTGGGCACGGGGGTGGAAGACCTGAGGATCATCCATTGTCGTCCATCCGCTGAGGGATCCGGTGCACCGAAAGCAATCGTGGTGGTTGTCCAGAAGGTGAAGTCATTGGAGATTTGCCCGCTGATTTCAAGGTCATTGGCATTTGCCCTGGCAAGGAAACGAATGGCAAGATAGTCATTGCCATCGGCATGGACTACAAGGGCCTCAATCTCAGGACGACTGTCTGTATTGTTGGGGTCAGTGCCGAATGCATATTCCATTGAGTTTATCACGGCATCGGAATCCGGATCGGATCCCGGCGCGGAGATTGCCTCAAAATCGGGAGATGTCGGGTCAAAGTTTTCACTGATCCAGGACGCATAGCCCGGGGAGCGGATGATGCCTCCCGGACTGCCGTCAACCTGCTCGGAACTTTGCCAGCTTTCGGGCAGGGAATGATCAGGATTGGTTTCTGGTGCTGTCAGGATAAGCGAGAATCCGTCACCATCGGCGGAGGTGGGCCAGGGCAACTCATCAGAATACACGAAGCTCTTGATGATCTCGCCGCTGGCTGCGGTAAGTGTAATGGTCTCGCCGTTGTTGCTGAACTTGCTGTCATTATCAAATTCACCGGCAATTTTCTCCCTGATGGAATTTCCGTAGCGGGATGCCATTGCCTCTGTGTTCTCGACAAGCAGCACTAATTCACCGGGTTCGAGTGTGCGTAGCGGACTGTCCAGGTCAAACTCAAAGTCGATGCCCTGGGAAAAACCGGTGCCGACAAGGTCAATGACGGAATCACTGATATTTTTCAGCTCAATGAATTCAAAGTCAGTGCGGTCCCCTGCCACTGCCGACTCGGCCTGGCCGGCTGGAGGGCGGGGGCGATAGCTGAATTCACTGACAACGAGATTATTAGCCGATGCCAGCTGGCCGACAAGAAATGTGACCTCGGTCAGTGCCGACCATTCATTACGCTGCGAGGCAAAGGCCCGTGCCTTGACCTGGCTGCTTTGATCAAGGGGAAAGGCTCCAGTATACAGGATTGCGGTGGGGGATGCCCCGCCACCCTCAATTGTCTTGGTGGCGGCGATTTTTGGCAGGCAGAGCAGGTCACTACTGGTTGAGGAGGAATTGATGGCCTGGATGGCAAGCATGTTATTGCCTTCATTGAGGAGGTCGCTGAAGGCTGAGATATCGAAATCCTGGAAGATGACAGCTTGGGTGTCTGCGTGTATTGCCGTCGCCGCTGAGTTCCATGCAACCTTAGTCGGGGCATTGGAGGAACTGGCCACGCGGGTGCCGTTGAGGTAGGCAATGAATGCATCATCATACTTCATGGAGAGTACCAGATTACTGAACTCGGAGATATCAACCTCCTCGCTGATGGCGAACGGGATTCTTACAAAGACGCTGGGATTGACTGCAGACATTGCGGTGACATCCAGGTTGATCAATGGTTGGTAATTGGTGCCGCTTGTCTCGTAGCCGATGCCTGTTTGTCCTGTTGTCCACTGGTCGGCGTTTGCCGGTGCGCCAACATTTGTCCATGCTGTTCCAAGTGCATTGCCTCCATTGGCTTCCGAGGGGATAAGGGCTTGAGCACTGGTCACCTCGTCGACAAGAATGAGCGACTCGAGGGTTGGAGGCAGGTATGGGTCACTGCCATCGATTGTATAGTAAATCTCCGAGACATCGGCAGTCATGCTGAGATCGAAGCCGACATCCACTGGACCTCCATGCTGGTTGAAAACCGGAGCTTCTGTGGCCGGGTAGAGCCCCCTTGAGCGGAATTGCTCAAGCACAGCAGCGGTTCGGCCGGGGATAAAGGTATTCCTCACCCAGAAGACTTCGTT
>CAWVVE010000475.1:0-2610 GCA_963933075.1 uncultured Verrucomicrobiaceae bacterium
CTGAAATCTATGTGCATTGCAAAGGTTCTTATGAAAACATGTCAAAAGAAGAAGTGCCTGGAGCGAACAACACCGTTTGCCCCGGCCGGGCAAGGGCAGCAGCACAAGCAACCGCTTCCTGCAGGTCAGTTGCGGTCCTGCAATCGACATGATTGCCCCACACCCTGGCTAGGGTTTCACGAGTCTCTCCAATCAATACAACATGCTCGGCATATTCAGCGACGCACTCCCTTAGATCCTCAAAAGGCAGGCCCTTGTCCTTTCCCCCGGCAATGAGAATAATGCCTTTGCCCTCGTGCAGCGAAACAAGCGCACTCTGAAGCGCATGAAGATTCGTTGCCTTTGAATCATTGATGAAGCAAACCCCGTCAACAATGCCTACGGGTTCACACCGGTGTGCCGGCGAATTGTAGGATGCAATGGCGGCCACTAATGAATCCGGCGAGTGGCCATGAATATTACCAACCGCCAGGGCCGCCATCACATTCTCAGCATTGTGCCGGCCCCTAATGGCAATGTCATCCATGCTGACAAGCTCCTTGGTTCCCTGCATGATAACATTGTTCTCAAGGTGGTAATCAGCCCTGTCATCAAAGGCGGAGAAAGTGCAGGTGCCGGCCTCAATTCCCGTGATGCCGTCCCGCAGGTTCAGAACAGCCCAGTCATCATTGGTTTGGTTCTCAAACAGGCGCATCTTCGCTGCACGATACTGTTCAATGTCAGGGTAACGATCCAGATGATCCGGTGCAAAATTCGTCCAGACCGCCACTTCAGGACGAAACTCCTCCACGGTCTCAAGTTGAAATGAACTGATCTCAAGGGCAACCGTGGAATAGGTTTCTGAAGCCGTCACGATTTCAGAAAGGGGTCGACCGTAATTGCCGGCTGCGACTGTCGGCTCCCCGCAGGCGTTGAACATCGTCTCGATCAATTCAACAGTAGTGGTCTTTCCATTGGTGCCGGTCACCCCCACAATGCGTGCCGAACAAAACGGAAAGGCAAATTCCATTTCCCCAATCAACGGTATCCCGGCAATGGTGAACCTGCGTGCAAGTTCTTGGTCAAGGGCAATGCCCGGACTGATGATTGCCAGGTCAAACTCCGCGACATCAGCCTCAAGCGCCTCGCTGCCAATGAAGAATTCGCAGCCCTCCTCACGCAATTCAGTCACCACTGAATCAATCTTCCCTGAGCATCCGTCGTCAAACACTGTGACCCGGGCACCCTCGCGGCCGGCAAGCCTGGCTGCCGCTTTTCCGCTGCGCCCACAACCGAGCACTGCCACGTTATGTCCCTTATATTTCAAGATTGTTATCGTAGTTTCAACGTGGCAAGGCCAAGCAATGCGCACAGCAAAGAGAGCATCCAGAAACGGACAATCACCTGGCTCTCGTGCCAGCCTTTCAGTTCAAAATGATGATGAATTGGCGACATCCGGAAAATACGCTTTCCGCGCAACTTGAAACTGGCCACCTGCAGGATCACCGACGCGGCCTCCATCACAAATACTCCACCAACAATTATCAATACCGCTTCATGTTTTGAACAAATGGCCAGGGCGGCAAAAGCTCCACCAAGGGCAAGTGATCCGGTGTCCCCCATGAATATCTTGGCCGGATGGCAGTTAAACCAGAGAAATCCCAGCGCCGCCCCCACCAAAGCCAGACACACGATGGAAAGTTCCCCCGCATAGGGGCTGTGAGGTATCAGCAGATACTTTTCACCAAGCTGCTGGTTGCCCACGAGGTAACAGAAGGCAGCATATGCGAGCGCGACCGTCACTGAACATCCGATTGCCAGGCCATCCAGGCCATCTGTAAGGTTGACTGCGTTGGAACAACCCACGATGACCAGCACGAAAAACGGCAAGCATAACCAACCCATGTCATCAACCACCGGCCCCTTATGAAAAGGCAGATGAAGTTCTCGTATATAGTCGGAAGTGGACGGATAGAGATAAAGAAACAAGCCGGCACTCAACGCCACGACTACCTGCAATATAATCTTTGTATATGCACTGATCCCACTTGAATCCCCTCTGGCAACCTTCCAGTAGTCATCCATCATGCCCACCACTCCCATTCCCAGGAACACGAATAACACCGCCCAAACCAGAGGATTGGCGAGGTCTGCAAACATGACAACGCTGATTATCACGGTGGAAACAATCATCACTCCCCCCATCGTCGGCGTCCCGGCCTTTGCCCCGTGAAGCTCTGCCAGTTGGTGCACCTCTTCCGCCGAACGCACAGGTTGACCGATTTTCATCGCGATAAGGCGGCGAATGACACGGGGGCCAATGAACAGGCTCAACGCAAAAGCAAAAATGCATGCCACTCCCGCCCTTGAGGTGATGTAGCGCAACAGCCTCACGTCAAAACCGAAGACGTCTTTTATCCAGTCATGCAGCCACGGGATCATAACGTTATCCAAGTCCCTCCAATATGCGCTCCATCGAGGAGCTGCGGCTGCCTTTGACGAGGACAAGATCTCCCGGGTGAGCCTCACGGCTCAGGAAATCAACACATTGCCCATGACTCTCAAAATGTTGTGCACAGCCGGCAAGTTGACTTTCTGCTCCGTCATGGACAGGCTGCGCCATTTCACCAA
>CAWVVE010000476.1:0-2607 GCA_963933075.1 uncultured Verrucomicrobiaceae bacterium
CGCCATGAGGAATCCTCCGCTGCGAGATAACTTCTTGCAGAATAATTGGTTTCCGGCGCACCTCCCAGTTCGGTTACAAGGGCATTGTATCCGGAAGCACCGCCCCAGTTCTGGGCGTTAATTACCGCGAGAGGAATGGCGGCGACGAAAAAGATGAGGGCCGCCCGGAGTGAGGGGAGTGGGGGCATTTGATATAACTTATCACCCGATCGATATACCGTAAAGTCACAAGAAACTTCATAATGAGGAGTTTTCGCCCTAGGAATTTTCAAACAGGTAGCCTGTGTCACTGCTGGTGACTCCCGGCGGCCTTTTAAGGTGCTCAAAATGATCGTATCCCTGCTTGAGGTTTAACCAGAAATCGTGCCATTGCTTTCCTGATTCCTTTTTCAGCCGTTCGGGATTCATGCGGAAGGGGAAGCAGTGTACCCGGAAGAAGGATTGCCCTCCATCAAGTGCCGCGTCTGCCAGGAGGTAGATTTCCTCGATTTGCCTGTCACCCATGGCGTAGCAGCCCGTTGACACACAATTGCCATGGATCATCAGGAATGATCCCGTCCTGCCTTGCCTGCGTTCAAAGATATTCGGGTAACCAAGGTTAAAGGAAAGGTGGAACCTGCTGTTGGGATTCATTCTTGAGCGGGGAACGAAGTAGAATCCTTCAGGTGCCTGACGATCTCCTTCCGAGAGCTTGGGGCCGAGTTTTCCGGAGTAGGTACAGATCGGGTATGACTTAAAGAGCCCGAACTTGGCGCCTGGTTCCTTCTCGATCCACAACTCGAGAATTTTCTCCTCCTTGAATACTCTCATGAAAACGGGTGCCCCGAGTCTGAGTTTCTTTTCGGAGAGTTCCCTCTGCAGTCGTGGCTGGATCGTTTTCCTGACTTGCTCAAGACGTAATGCCCCTGCCTTCGCGGATGTTGCCCTGAGTTGTGGCCTCATGACCAGTAAAGCGGTACCGGCAAAAAATAATAACAGGAAAATAATCAGGGCCTTGGACATCTTTAACCCTGTCATGGGCTACAATAATAAACGCACTGCTGCCATGGAATCTTTCTGCACGATAGCGTTAATTGCGCTCGACCGCGGACTGTTGGAGGGTAACATGCAGTCATCATGGCTGGAATTGATCCTGAAGAACCGGCAATTGGCGTGATCGGAGGCAGTGGCCTTTACCAGATCGATGGGCTCGAGGACATTGAGGAACACTGCCTGAAGACGCCCTTTGGTGATCCCTCTGATGCCATTATCGGCGGGCGCCTTTCCGGGAGGAGGGTTTTTTTCCTGCCACGGCACGGCCGCGGGCATCGGTTGCTTCCCCATGAGTTGAATCACCGTGCCCATATCTGGGCTCTCAGGTCGATTGGTGTAAGGTGGATAATTGCGGTCACGGCAGTCGGCAGTCTGCAGGAGAAATATGTTCCGCGGGACATTGTCCTTCCCGACCAGTTCCTTGACCGGACCAGCCGCCGAGCGGAGCACACCTTCTTCGGGCAGGGGATATGCGCGCATGTGGCATTCGGTGACCCGGTGAGTGAGGGCCTGCGGGAGCTTCTTTTCCGGAGTGCATCCGAGTTGCATGAAGGCAACGTCCACAACGGTGGAACCTATGTGAACATGGACGGGCCTGCGTTTTCCACGCGTGCAGAGTCACTGCTCAACCACAAGCTTGGTTTTGATGTCATTGGCATGACAAACCTCGCAGAGGCAAAGCTTGCGCGTGAAGCCGAGATATCCCTGGCAACACTGGCGATGATCACCGATTACGATTGCTGGAAAACAGGTGAGGAGGCGGTTACCGCCGAGGCGGTCATTGCCCACCTGAATGCCAACGCGGCAGCGGCAAAGAAAATCATTACCGAGGTCATTCCCAAGATCCCGGGGGAAGCAAACTGGCCGGAACACGCTGCCCTTGATGGTGCATTAGTTACTGATACCGGGCTTTGGCCTGAGAAGGCCAAGCTGAAGCTCAAGCCGATCCTCGGCAGGTTTCTTTGATCATTCACGATAGGCCTTGCTGACCTCCTCGGCGATGATGTGGATGCCATCAGTGACGGTTTCCAGAGGTTGGGAAAAGGTGACCCGTATACATTCGTTGCTGTGTTGCCATGGCTGTTTGAGGCCGAAGAAGAAGTATTCTCCCGGAACGACCAGCACGTCGCGTTGCTTGAGACGACGATAGAGCTCACTGGAGGAGATGGGCAGGCCAGGGAACCAGAACCAGAGGAAGAATGCGCCCTCGGTGGCATGAATCCGGTAGGGCGTTGAGTCTCCGAAGGCCCGGGCAGCTGATTTCCGTGCGTGTTCGGCACGGTCCCTGTAGAAGGGGCGGATAATATCGTTGCTGATGCGGATGATTTCGCCATTTTCCAGGAGCGGCAGAGCGAGTGCCTGCCCGACATTGTTGTTTGCCAGGCCGACAACGGCCGTCATGGCCGAGATCGCCCTGGTGATGATCTCCGAGGCGATGATGATGCCGGTCCGGGTTCCCGGAAGGCCAAGCTTGGAGAGGCTAAGGGTAAGGATGACATGATCATCCCAGATTGGCGTTGCATCGGTGAATATCGCCCCGGGGAAGGGTTTGCCGTAGGCGTTGTCTATGATCAG
>CAWVVE010000477.1:0-2606 GCA_963933075.1 uncultured Verrucomicrobiaceae bacterium
AATCGGTGAATTGGTCCGGGAAAACGGTGCCCTCTACCTTGTGGATTCAGTGACCGGGCTTGGTGGCATCCCCGTGCAACTCGACGCATGGGGAGTGGATGCCTTCTACAGCGGCACGCAAAAATGCCTGTCCTGCCCGCCGGGTCTCTCCCCGGTGAGCTTCTCCCCCCGCGCGGTAGAGAAACTCCAGGCCCGGGCAACCAGGGTGCCGAACTGGTATCTCGATCTCAACCTCATCTGCGGATACTGGGCCGGTGAATCAGGCGCGAACAACAGCAAGCGTGCCTATCACCACACCGCACCCATCAACATGAACTACGCCCTCTACGCGGCCTTGCGCGAAATCATCAATGAGGGCACCGATGCCGTCTTTGATCGCCACCTTACAGCCCACCGGCAACTTGTGGATGGGCTTGAGGATCGCGGGCTTGCAATGCTTGTCAGTGCCCCCCACCGCCTGCCGATGCTCAACGCGGTAAAAATCCCACAGGGTGTGGACGAGGCCGCGGTGCGGACCGCCCTGCTCAGCCAACACGCTATCGAGATTGGCGCAGGGCTCGGGCCGCTGGCGGGAAAAATCTGGCGTATCGGCCTGATGGGGCATACCGCCCGGGCGGAAAACGTGGAGCGCCTGCTCACCGCCCTGGACAGTGCCATCTAGATTCCGCTAATTCCTACCACGATAAAAAAATCCAGCGGGGATTCTTCTGCGATTTACAAATCGCAACTCACCACCCAAACTCTTTCCCATGTCCAGAATTCCTGTCTTTTCCCGTCGTAAGCTCATTGCAGGTGTCGCCGTATCCGCTGCCGCTGCCGGTTGCGCCCGTGCCGACATCAAGAAACCCGATCCCCGGGAGGAGCCGCCCTTCAAGGTCAAAAACGCACGAATCAAGCAGTCGATCATGGGGTGGTGCTTCAAGCCCATGCCGGCAAAGACCCTTGCCAAACACTGCAAAGAAATCGGCCTTGTCGCCATCGAGGGAATCAGTAGGGATGATTACCCGGCCGTACGCGAGATCGGCCTGAAAATCTCACTGGTCGGCGGCGGGCACGGGTTTAAAAACGGCCCCTGCAACCCGAAAAACACCGAGACGGTAATCAATGGCCTCACCCAGGGCATCGAACTGGCAGCGGAAATCGGAACAAAAAATGTCATCACCTTCACCGGGATGCAATATGACGGCATGGATCGGGACAAGGCAGCGGCACTCTGTGTGGAAACATGGAAGAAGGTCATGCCGCTTGCCGAAAAGAAGGGCATCACCCTGGTACTCGAGCACCTCAACTCCCGCGATGGCAGCCACCCGATGAAGGGACATCCCGGTTACTTCGGCGACGACGTGGACTTCTGTGCAGAACTGGTCAAGAAGGTCGGTTCACCCAGCTTCAAGCTGCTCTTTGATGTCTACCACGTGCAGGTAATGAACGGCGATGTCATCCGCCGCATCAGGCAATACAAGGACATCATCGGTCATTATCATACCGCAGGCTGCCCCGGGCGCGGTGAACTTGACGATTCCCAGGAAATTAACTATCCGCCCATCATGCGTGCCATCCTGGAGACAGGATACGAGGGCTACGTCGCCCAGGAATTCCTGCCCACCTGGGAAGATCCCATCAAGGCACTGCGACACGCCGCAGAGGTCTGCGACGTCTAGCCCGGAAAAACCGGGGGAATATCCACAGCCTCATGCCGCAGCTCACCAGCGGGTGAGATACTCACCTTATTGAGCTCAGTAACGGCACCATCTTCGGACAACTCGAAGGTCACCCACCCGGCGTGACTATCGGCGAAGCCCGAGGACATTCCGGCGGGACCACAATTAAGGCAGAGCGTGCGCGGGCAACGCTCATCACGCAGACACCAGCGCACATGCTTGTGCCCGTGCAGGTAGGCCACAGGCTGATGCCTGGCAATTACCTCGGTGAGGGCTTCCTCACGCAGCAGCCGGTGATGCCATTTGCCGGGATATTCCCCAGGATAGGAATAGGGGAAATGCCCCATTAAAAGGACCTGCCTGCCGACTTCGCTGGCCGCCTCAAGTTCCCGGTTGAGTTCCTGCTCAAGCTTGTCGTCAAACAAGCCGTTGGATCGCACCATGAACGGGCGTGACGCGTCAAAGCCGACCACGGAAACATGATCCCCGAACTGCCGGGAAAAAACCCTGCGCCCTTCCGGCAGGGCAGCACGGGGAAAATGCTTCTCAAAGTATTTTAGGCGAACACTCCTCGGCGAATAACGGTCATGATTACCCGCAATGACGACGAGCCGCTCACCCCATTTCTCGTATAAAGGGGCAAATGCCCGTGCAGCATCCCGAAACTCACCCTCAAGGGACATCGTCGTCATGTCCCCGGAAAAGAGCACCATGTCGGCATCCTCCCCGGCAATCCCTGCCATGACATCCAGCGCAAGTTGCTGTGGAAACCGGTGCCGGCGCCGGAGGGCAAGGTTTGCCATGCCGAGCACCCGCTTGGGATAATAAAAATCCCGGTCCAGCTGCAAGCGCCAGAAGTGAATATCGCCGAAATGAAGAATCCGCATAAAAAAAACGAAGTTCTGGCGTCCCCGGCAGGAATCGAACCTGCATCTAAGCTTTAGG
>CAWVVE010000478.1:0-2591 GCA_963933075.1 uncultured Verrucomicrobiaceae bacterium
TTGCGTCAAGACGTGCAAGTTCGCCGCGGTGAACCGAGTAGTAGACACCGGCGCCAGCGGTGACCCACATGATAGAGAGGCCGAGAAGCAGCCAGATGACCAGTCGTTTTCTGATAGAGGTCATTATTTCTTTACCTCCAGGACATATCCCTGGCCGCGCCTTGTGTGGATAAGCGGCAGCGAGTCCTTTGAGGTGGCTATTTTTCTGCGCAGGTTGCAGATGGCGGAATCAACGACATTGCTCATCGGCGACACCAGCTCATCGTAGATATGTTCTTCTATCTCGGTACGTGAGACCACCGCTCGCTGGCGCATCATGAGGTATTCGAGCAGCGCGTATTCACGCGCGGTGAGATCAAGGCGGGAACCATCCCGGGAGGCGGTCTTTGCGGATGTGTCAATTTCAAGGTCAGCGATTGTAACCTTAGGGGTTGGCTGGTTGTATGACCGGCGGCAGAGGGCATCAATACGGGCCAGCAACTCCTCAAGGGCAAACGGCTTTACCAGGTAATCGTCAGCTCCACGTCTCAGGCCCTTGACCCGGTCTGCGATCGTGTCTTTTGCCGTGAGGAAGAGCACAGGTGTTTCCTTGCCGTCCTCGCGGATCTTGTCGAGAATGGCCAGGCCGTCCATTCCCGGGAGCATAATGTCCAGCAGCACGACGTCATAGCTGTTTTCCCGCGCCATCCAGAGCCCGTCCCTGCCATCGCCGGTGGCGTCAACGGCATAGCCGGATTCACGCAGGCCCTTTGCGACAGCATCGCGGAGGCGGTTGGAATCTTCTACGAGGAGTATACGCATGTAATGTCGGTTAAAGGTGGAAAGGAAGTTACATCGCCAAGATGACCGAAAGATTACGGTGGAGAACCATCACCGGGTGAGGCAATAACCTGCAGGCGGTAGAATACCCGCACTGGTTGCTCTCCTGAAGGCAGTGTCAGGGTGATCTGCTCGGAATCTTTTTCGCTAGGGGCCGAAATTCTCTTTATTGGCTGTATATTGCTCCATGAACCGGGCAATAGGTTGACTGACCTCTGTAATGTTGCCGTTATGCCGTTGGCCTTGGCCGCCAGGTTCCAGTTGTAGAATACATTAATGCGTTCGCCTGCCGCCGAGAAATTGATTGCCGGGATTTGTCCGGCATCGCCAGGTGCACTGCCAAGGGCAAATTCCAGCAGGTTGCTTGCCGAGTCATGGTCAGGATCATCCGTGCCGGACATTGCAAGGTTGCCGAACTGGCGGTATTCCCACCAGTCGCCGATGCCGTCACCGTCCTGGTCAAGGCCGGGGTATTCAGAGAGGAAAATGAGCCCGACGAATTCCGGGTGGTCTATGAAGGGGTTACGATTGCCCTGCCAGTGGGTAAAAATGCGATGATTGCGATTGCGTTCCGCCTGGTCGACAGGGTCGAGGTGATGCCATCGGATCAGCGTCAGCAGCTTGCCGAAGCGCGCGGAGGATGCATCCGGAACATCTGAGATCCTGAGGTTGGAGGTGGCAGGCTCCGTGCCGTCATAACGTGTGGCCATATAGAAGCAGGAACGTGCAATATCCCCTTTCTCATCATTACGGGGTTCCCATGAATTGTTATCCTTGCTGCAACCCGGGGCGGAAAACTGCAGTGGCACGGATTTTTCAGGATCGGTGTCCTCATAGAACAGGCTGCCACGCTCGGAGTTAACCTGCACGTCGCTGGGCCTAAGATTGAACAGGTCGGCGTTGTCGGGGCCCTCGTGTCCGATACCAAAGTTGCGTGGCCACAAGTGTTCGCGGTTCCATTCACCCACCGATCCGCCGTTGTTTTCCTTTGGACTTGTGGCATCCGAGTAAACCAGTTCCACATGGGAGTCATTACTTGTGGACTCGTCCAAGTCCCGGAAAGGCAACCAGGAATACCTCACCTCCTTGTGCTCATCGATGATGTCATGCAACACGGAGAGGAGGGCGTCGCCAGAGAGACCGGTGGTTGCCGCATAGTATTGTGGGGGAGGGCGCAACCCCTCTTGTGCTGGCGCATTTGCTAGCACTGTGAAACCCGTGAGGATTCCCGGGATGCATTGTCTGAGGGTGAACATTCCTGTGTTCAGCGTTTAGCCGGGATGAGTGTGAATACACATAATATGGCACAGGACGGCCTGACAGAAAGTTTTTCGATTTCCATGGAAAATGAGAAGGGAGTTCCAAGGCGTGGACGCCGAAAGATTCGAGGTAGGTGGAGAATAATTGCAGTGGCAGTTTGACGGCGGGCTGGATGCCTTCAGGTTGAGTTCATTATGAATCGTCTCAAGCAATTCTTTATCAATACCATCATCGGCGGGTTGCTCGTCATCCTTCCGGTCGCCCTGTTCCTGTTTATCATGAACTGGGTGTTCGGCATTGTTCGTGCCGCGATTGCCCCGTTGACTAATGTGTTGCTGGAGAGGACCGCATTGCCTGACATCGTGGCCGACGTAATTGTCGTCGTGGCACTGATATTGTTGTGTTTTGTGGAGACAGGGGGAGTTGAACCCCCGACCTTCGCGTTGCGAACGCGATGCTCTACCATCTGAGCTATATCCCCTTGAAATCATTGTGTTTGGTGGAGCGGGGGG
>CAWVVE010000479.1:0-2585 GCA_963933075.1 uncultured Verrucomicrobiaceae bacterium
GGAAAAGTTGCCGGTGGATATATCCGGCATGCTGATAACCGACAACCCTAACACTGCCGTTAATCGACACGTCATCGATCCGTTCAGCTATATAACAGCAACTGGCTACGCGGCAATTTCCCCCCTGGATTTCAACCTGTCCTCGACGATGGATTTAATCGGGATCGCGACAGCGGGCGGTGAGGTAATTGACAGTGTGATTTACGGCATGCAGGCAGAGGACTATTCCCAGGTTCGTGATACTACCGGGAGCGGTGAGGTTGCCTTTTCAAGGCTGCCCACCCCGGGAATCGCTCCTCCTGGGGAGGCTGAGAATGAAATCCTGATCTCATTGCTGGACGGTTTGCGCATTACGGAGGTGATGTTTAATCCGCCCGGGGGTTCATCCTATGAATATATAGAGCTGAAAAACACTGGGGAGACCCCCATTAATCTTGCGGGTGTGCGGTTTACCGAGGGGGTTCAGTTTGTGTTCCCTGAAATAATTCTTGCCGCTGGAGAAAACATACTTGTTGTCGAGAGCCTTCCGGATTTTGAAAGTCGGTATGGAGACCAATTGCATGTTGCCGGGGAATATTCGGGCAAACTCGACAATGGAGGTGAGAGGTTAATCCTTGAATTACCCGAGCCTTATGATGTCGCCATCCTCCGTTTTGAATACAGTGATGATTGGTTTTCCGCAACGGATGGTCCTGGTGCATCCCTGCAAATCATTGATCCTGGCTCCGGAGCAAGGGACTACCAGGAACAGGACTCCTGGATGGAGGGACCAATGCTTGGTTCGCCAGGCGACAAAACCATTCTTGATAGCTATGGGCAGTGGGCATCGCGTGAAGGAATCGGGGGAGCCGGGGCGGATCCGGACGGGGACGGTCTTGTGAACGTGGTGGAATATGCATTTGGCACCAGTCCGATTTCACCGGGCTTACTGCCATCTCCAAAAATACTCAATCGCTCAGGCGTTTCCGGTCTCATGCTTTGGGAGATTGACTCGGATATACGAAGGGGGGACGTGCGTGTGGTTTTTGAATATTCCAATGACCTTATCGCGTGGGATGTTGTGCCGGCAGCTACTCGTGTTGGAGCGATTACCATGACATCCGGCATTTCATTGCCGCTTGGCGAAGGGAAAAAGTTCCTCAGGGTAAGGGTTGTCCTTGAAGAGTGACACCGGTTGCCTCATTCATATGAGGTAATCAATGCATGGTGCCATCAGCAGATGGAATTTCAGGATGGATTGAGATTAAGAAGGAGGTCTCCAGTCTCAACATTGCTTCCTACTGCAATCTCGATTTTCTCGACATTACCGGCTTGAGGTGCCGATACGATGGTATACATTTTCATTGCCTCAAGGGTAAGTAACGCATCTCCCTCCTCCACATATTGGCCAATGCTAACGGTTAATTCTGAGACGAGGCCCGGCATAGGCGCGCCAATCTGACTTTTATCGCCGGGGTCAGCCTTAGGGCGCGCAATCGTCGTCGGGGCAAGACTATCATCCTTTATCAAGGCGTGCCTTGCAGTGCCGTTGAGCTCAAAAATAACACTTCTTCTGGCATCAGGGTCCGGTTCGCCAATATTAATCAAGCTGACAAAGAGCGTTTTACCCACTTCGATGTCTATACTGATCTCCTCTCCTGGGTGCAGACCGTAAAAATATGAAGGTGTTGGCAATACGCTCAAGTCACTGAAGAGTTCCCGCTTTTTGGCAAAATCGAGGAATACCTGTGGATACATTAGGTATCCCCAGAAATCATCTTCACTGGGCGGGCGGCCTATTTTACCCTCCAGTTCAGAGCGAACCTTATCAAAGTCCACTGGATCGGCATGATTGCCGGGGCGGTCAGTGAAAACAGGTTGTTTGCCGACGATAACCTCCTGGACCTTTGCGGGCCAGCCGTTTATGGGTTGGCCAAGCCCACCGCATAGCATGTCGACGACGGATTCCGGAAAGGCCGTGCCTTTGGGAAGGTTACTGACATCAGCAGGTTTAATTCCCTGCGTGACAAGGAACATTGTCATGTCACCAACGACTTTGCTGGAGGGGGTTACCTTAACGATATCGCCAAAAAGCTCATTCACTTCCGCATAGCATTGTGCAATTTCCTGCCATCTATGGCTAAGCCCCATTGCTTCGGCCTGCTCCTTCAGGTTTGTAAACTGACCGCCGGGCATCTCGTGGAGGTATACCTCCGCGGTGCCGTGTGGAGGTGAGGTATCAAAAGGGAAATAGAATTTGCGGACGCTCTCCCAATAGTCGGAGAATTCGTCAAGTGAGCGCCGGTCAAGATTGGTGTCGCGCTCAGTGTTCTCCAGTGAGGCAACAATGGAATTCAATCCTGGCTGGCTTGTCGACCCTGACATCGATGAGAGAGCAGCGTCGACGATGTCAACTCCTGCCTCAGCGGCTTTCAGTATCGATGCGGCGTTTATTCCGCTCGTGTCATGCGTGTGGAAATGAACAGGAAGACCCACTTCCTGCTTAAGGGCCCGGACCAGTTTCTCGGCGGCGTACGGACGGCACAATCCCGCCATATCCTTGATACAAAGAAGATGCGCTCCCATCTCCTTGAGTTCCTTGGCCA
>CAWVVE010000480.1:0-2585 GCA_963933075.1 uncultured Verrucomicrobiaceae bacterium
CCTAGCGCCGGCATTACGTTGCTACGGCGAGCTGGTCGCGAAAACCCCACACATTGACCGGCTGGCGGCAAGCGGGGTGCGCTTTGACCGTGCCTACAACCAGCTGCCTCTATGCAATCCCACCAGGGCGAGCGTGATGACCGGACTGAGACCGGACACCATCAAGGTCTATGACCTTGATCGTCACTTCCGCGATGAATTACCAAATGCGGTAACACTTTCGCAGGCTTTCATGCGCAATGGCTGGTGGGCAGGCCGCGTCGGCAAGATCTACCACTACAACGTACCTGCCTCAATCGGCACCGATGGCTTTGATGACCCTCCCTCCTGGCAGAAGACGGTAAATCCAAAGGGCCGCGACAAGGCCGATGAGCACCTCATCTTTAATGCCGAACCGCATCGCAAGATCAGCGGTGCGCTCAGCTGGCTGGCAGCCGAGGGCGGGGACGAGGAACAGACCGATGGGATGATCACCACCGAATCCATTAAACTCATGGGGGAACTTAAGAGGAAAGGAAAGCCATTCTTCCTCGCCACCGGGTTCTTCCGGCCGCACACCCCATACGTGGCCCCGAAAAAATACTTCGATATGTATCCGCTCTCCGAGATGCGCTTGCCATACGCACCAAAGGAGGACCGTTCCGATATTCCCACAGCGGCATTTGCGCACAACTGCCCGGTACCCCATTACGGGCTTGATGAACTTACCCTGCGCAAAGCCCTGCAGGCCTATTATGCCACGGTCTCATTCATCGACGCGCAGATTGGACGAATGATGTCCGCCCTCGAGCAACTCGACCTGGTGAAAAACACCATTGTTGTGCTTTGGAGCGATCACGGCTACCACCTGGGTGAGCACAACGGAATCTGGCAGAAACGCACACTCTTCGAGCAATGCGCACGGACGCCGCTGATCATCCGTGCCCCCGGCGCCAGGGGCAATGGTACCCCCTGCGCACGCATCGTCGAGTTCGTCGACATTTACCCGACCCTCACTGACCTTGCAGGCCTGAGCCCTCCAAAAAACCTCGCAGGACGCAGCTTGAAGCCCTTGCTCAATAACCCGCTGGCCGAATGGCACGGCACCGCCATCACCCAGGTATTGCGCCCGGCAGACAAACGCCTGGCCCAACCGGTAATGGGCCGCAGTATTCGCACCCAGCGCTGGCGCTATAGTGACTGGGCGGAAGGAAAGTCCGGGGTGGAACTCTACGATCATGCCGGCGACCCGATGGAATTTCACAACCTGGCAATCACCCCGGATGCTCAAGCCATAAAAGTCATGGAAAAACTGCGCGCCATGCTCGACAAGAAGGCCAGTGGCAGGATACCACTCACCCCTTTCAATCCAAAGCGGCTCTGAGCCCGACCCCGGCATCAGAGGCTAAATAATCCCTTACGCCCCGTGATGCTTCAGGAATTGTTCATTTCTCTTTCGTAAAATTCCCTAATTGCTTACCAGCGGACTTTATCACAGGGATTCACGCCAATGCGGAGCAAGCCCCAACTTTTTGCGACGCTTGAACATCTGTTTTTCGAGGGGCCAGGTGATGCACCTCATGAGAAAAAAGACAAACAGAATCATCGGGAAAAACCAGATAATGTCTGCCTGCTCAAGCTTACCCATCACCGCAGCAACTGAACCTACCCCAAAAATCCCTCCCATGATAAGCATGATGATTTGGAATTGGGCAAAGGGAAACCTCGTGCCGCAGGTTGTGCATGACCGCCAAACTACCAGGCCATCCCTGAATGCCGGTTCACCGCAACGTTCACACTCACTGCTCATAACGTCTTCAGGGTTCCTGCCCGGTCGGACAAATGACAATCTCCCTGACACAAACCTCCTGGGGCATCTGGTAGGAAAACAACACCGTCTGGGCAATGGATTTCGGATCAAGGGCGCCGCCAATTTCTTTTGCATAATCCAGCCATCCTTGACGCGCACTTTCCTCACAACCGTGATCAAGCAACTCCGTGTAGACCATGCCGGGCGCGATGGTGACCAGTCGCACATTACTGCCGGAAACCTCCTCGCGGATATTCTCGGTAATCGCGTGCACGGCAAACTTGGTGCCACAATACACCGAGTGACTGGCAAACGTTTTCCTTCCCGCGATTGATCCCATGTTGATGATGGTTCCCGTCTTGCGCTCCACCATGTCACTGAGCACGAGATGAATGCCGTTGAGCACTCCGCGGATATTCACGTCAAGCATTCGCTGCCAGTCCTCCGGGTCCTGCTCGGCAGGATTGCCGTTAATCATCACCCCGGCATTGTTGACAATGCAATCCACCTTGCCGTATTTCTCTTCAGCCTCGGTTATTGCCTTGCGCATGCCGTCAAGGTCAAGCACATCCACTTCCCGGCAAATCGAATTCGGAAGCTGCATCGCCTCCATCAGGTCCAGACGACGGGCGAGCAGCAGCACCGGGTAACCGGCAGCGGCAAAGGCCTTTGCCGTTGCCTCACCGATCCCGGAACTGGCACCGGTTATAACGACTAATTTGTTGGCTTCCATATACAGATGATTAGACGACATCCCCATCGCCGGGCAACCCAATTCAGCACAGAAAGGAATTTT
>CAWVVE010000481.1:0-2561 GCA_963933075.1 uncultured Verrucomicrobiaceae bacterium
ATGCCTCTTACTGGCTTTATATCATGCACCTGTCGGTGATCATGTGCCTTCAGTCGATAGTCAGCACCTGGAGCATGCCCAGCTTACCGAAATTCCTGATTGTGTGTGCCGCCACGACGCTTCCCCTGCTTTTGATCTATGAGTTCGGGGTGCGCTACACCTTTATCGGCACCATGCTCAACGGCAGGCGGACACGAACAAAGCCGGCCGGTGCCTAGAGGCAATTTCAGTGCGTGGCCAGTGACTCGAGCAGCGAATACATTCGCCCCCTTTCATCGATGGTCCTTGCCCAGGCCACCGCTTCGTGCAGGTGATCATCCCTGATGCCCTCAACCAGCGCGACCACCGCCGCATCCCGCGCGGGTCCCGGGGTGAGTTTTTCATCGATGAATTTGCCGGCGGTATCGGCATCGGCGACAACCCACCTTTCAAATACCCCTGCCAGGTGACCGGGGATCTCGCTGGCCGGGAAATTGAGCACCGCGGCGGCCAGCTGAGCAGGGGCTTTCTCGGACCAGGAGTCGAAATGCCCGCTTGCCAGGATTATCTCCATGAACCGGTGCGGATCATTGCCGGTGTGCTCCAGAAGCCATTGCCGGGCGCCGGCCGGATCCCGGTCCCAGCGGGTGACCAGACGGACGGCGGGATCGCCGTCAGCCTGTGGGAGGTCGCGGCAACTTCCGCCGAGGCAGGCCATGAGCATGGCGGCGATGGTTATTCTGATCATCTAAAGGCGTTGTGCCTGAGGAGTTTTAGGCGCTTGCATAAATCTTGATGTCGCGAAGATTAAACGAGTTATCAAACAAAAAGCACCCGCCTTCAAGCAGGTTCTGGCTTTTAAACAACAAGTTTCGCTTTATTTGGCCGTGAAGATCATCATTAAGATTCTCGTCATTCTTGTTGGTATAATCATTTTTTACGAGGCAATCCATCTCATCTGGTTACGGGACGTCAACGGCTGGGCCCTGCTTTCCTGGGCGGAGGAGGTCGCCGAGAACGGCCCTTCCACCAGAGCGGCGCCCGAGGACGTTGGCAGCTTTGGGCAGGTAAAGTCCTTTAACGGGGAAAAGTCCCTGCCACTGGTCGATATAATCACGCTCAGCTCGCTGGCATCAACGGTAATAGCTGCATGGATGCTCTGGGCGAGGAAGACAAAACCACTGCGGCGGGGCCTTTGGCGCAAGGGCTTCTGGGCGGGACTGGCGGCTTTCCTGGTCGTCACCTCCCTGGCCCTGTCCGGATTGTTCTCAAAACACGTGGAGATCAGCGACCAGTCGTGGGCTGAGATAATGTCAGACCTGAAGGTAGGCGACGTCATTGCCTACCGTAAGGAAAAGTGGAGCGCGCGCCGGGAACTTTTCGCCGAGGGGAAGTTTCCGGTCATCGGTTACCGGCTTTTTCGCTATGGCCACCTTGGCATCGTGGTGGATGATCCCGGGGTTCCCGGCAGGAAGGCCCTTTTTACCAGCCAGAGCCAAAAGGGTGTCAATATGGAGGAAGACATTGATACACTGCGCACGCACAACTGGGATGCCTGGCGGCTCGACAAGTGGCACCGGGTCGACCACGAGCGCATTCGTGAGGGCATCCTGCGCTGCCAGGAAAAGGGCGGGCATTTCTTCGGCTATGACTTCACGGGCATGTTCGCCCTGTGGAACGAGAACCTGAAACCGGAGCAGGTCGAGGATTTCGGCAACGAGTATATCTGCTCTACCGCGGTGGTTACCCTGCTTTACTATGGCGGCTTCGAGAGCGATGCCACGCCCCGTCAGGGCATGGACCTGATCACCCCATACCAGGTGGTCCGTGCCAGGGGCCGGTTCGTGAAGCCTCCGGACCTTCCGAAAAAGGACTGAGCCGGGGAGTTTTTCATCAAGGCCTCAAGAGTGCCGGCAAAGGCGCTCCCGCAGGCGGGGACATGGCATTTCAACTGCCGGCACCATCTTTTTGCCGGTAAGGTATCACGTCCATTGCAAATTGGGGTTTGGCTTTGAAAATGAAAGAATTACCGCTGCAAAAATGAGCATGACTTCCCTGATATCCTATATATCTTAAGTTTATTAAACGGGACTTTGTAGAGGTGTTAGCCGTCACCGGGAAAGGTTCCGCCGAGCGGCTGATGAGTGAAAAACCGCCCTGATTAACCATGTCTTCACCAAATAAATTCCAACTTTTCATTCGCAGGACTTTCTTCTGGCTCTCCGGCGCCTCCACCGATGCGCTGGAAAAATGTCCGGAGTGGGAGCAGCGCAAGTATGTGGCTTTTGGAGCCACGGTGCTGGTGCCGACCACGTTTGCCATCCTGGCCAGTTCCTATGCACTGGCCACCCTGACTTCCGATCCATGGATCATCGTTCCGGTCGCCCTGGTCTGGGGATTTATCATCCTGACCATTGACCGTGCCTTACTGGCCACCTACCGCGCCTACCAGCCTTTTTTGCGCAAACTTTCCCAGTTCGCGTTGCGCGTTGTGGTGGCGATCCTCATGGGCCTGACCATTTCGCACCCGCTGACACTGATGTTGTTCAAGGACACCGTCAGCTCGGTGATTGAAACGGAAC
>CAWVVE010000482.1:0-2556 GCA_963933075.1 uncultured Verrucomicrobiaceae bacterium
GGGAAAAGTCTATGTCGCCCGGATCGATGCCCATACCCTGCACGCCCTTGATCAAAAAAGCGGCAGACCGGCCTGGAAATACACAACGGGTGGACGCATTGACTCGCCGCCCACCATTGCCGACGGTCGTGCCATCTTCGGTTCTGCGGATGGCTGGGTCTACTGCCTGAGTGCTGCTGACGGGGCGTTGATCTGGCGCTTCCGGGCAGCCCCGCGCGACAGGCGCCTGATGGCCATGGAGCAACTTGAATCCGTCTGGCCGGTACACGGCACAGTGCTGGTGGAGAAAGGTATCGCGTATTTTGTTGCCGGTCGTTCCTACTTTCTGGACGGCGGGCTGCGTTTCTTTAAAATCGATGTTAAATCCGGGAAAAAACTTGCCGAGGTCGTGCTCAATGACCGTAACCCGGAAACCGGGAAGGATTTGCAAGATCAGCTGCAAACCTTGCAAATGCCGGTAGGGCTTCCCGATATCCTCTCGGTTAAGGATGATCACCTGTATATGCGTTCGCAGCAGTTTGACCGTAATGGTAAACGGATTTTCCTCGGGCCGCACTCCGGTGATGCTGCCAAGCAGGGCTCAGTACAACGCGGTGCCGAGGCCCACCTGTTCTCGCCCACCGGCTTCCTCGACGGTTCCTGGTTCCACCGCAGCTACTGGGTCTACGGACGCAGTTTCGCAGGCGGCCATAACGGTTATCACCAGGCAGGTAAATTCGCCCCATCAGGAAGAATTCTTGTTTTCGACAAGGACAACGTCTTTGGATTCGGCCGCAAACCTGAATACTATCGGTGGACAACCACGCTCGAGCACCAGCTTTTCAGTGCGCCTAAAGCAGCGACCGCCGTTCCGGACATGCCCGTTAAACGTGGTATCGGGACCACCGCGATCGATTTCCAGATAACCCCAAGCCTTAACCCGGCACAGAGTGCACTGACCATCCAGGCCTGGATAAACCCGAACAAGCCGAACGGAGTCGTCGTTGCACACGGCGGACCACAGAACGGTTACGCAATCTACCTGAACAAGGGAAAACTGCACTTCGCCGTGCGGGCGAATAATGAGCTGGCGCTGGCAATCTCCCCAATGCGCACGCCTCCCAAGAAATGGTCACACGTCACCGGGGTGCTCAGTGAAAAAGGTGAAATTCTCCTCTACCAGAACGGCGAGAAGATCGCCACTGCAACCTCAAAATCCCTGATTACCGCCAATCCCATACAGGGGCTCCAGATTGGTGCCGACGCGCTCAGCGCGGTTGGCGAATACACTACCCCCTTCGGCTTTGCCGGTTCCATCGACGAGGTGCGCATCTTCCACCGGGTACTCTCCGCAGCAGAAATCAAACATCATGCAACCAACCCCGGAGCACCCCCGGAAGACCGCGCAAAGATGGTACTTGCCTGCTCCTTTGACAGGGGGCATGGGCGCGATTTTTCCGGCCAAAACAACCATGGCGAGGTGCAAGGCGCACAACCTGCCAAGGGTAAAGCCGGCAATGCCATGCGCTTCACCGGAAAGCCTGCCAAGAACAAGGGGATAGGTGGCTACCACGTGGTCCACAAATGGACAAAGGAAACACCACTCTTCGTGCGATCCATGCTGCTTAGTGGCGATGCGCTGTTTATCGCCGGTCCCCCCGATATAATGGATGAGGAGGAAACCTTCAAGCGCCTGACCGAACGAGACCCCAAGGTGCATGAGATACTAGCCTCACAGGATGCGGCACTGGCAGGCAAGCAGGGGGGTATCCTCCAGGTGGTGAACAAGAATGACGGCACCCAGCTGGCCGAGTACAAGATCGGTGCCCTCCCTGTCTGGGACAGTCTCGCGGCGAGCGTGAATAGCCTCTACTGGACTACGGAGAACGGAGAAGTCATCAGCTACTCAGCATCAGGCCCCTGACAACCGGCGGTTCTGGCAGGACATCTGCAAGAAAAAAACCGCATGCCCGACATCGCCTATCCTATTGCCGAACAAAATCAATTGCCCTCAGGATGATTCTTTCCTTTCCCCTGGTTGATTCAAAGTGAGGACTGATTGCCAGTACTCTGCCTTTACCGAAATCCGAGGCAACAACAGCCGGTGCACCGACCATGGTCCCTTTCTGTGCCTGGTAAATGCCATTTTCAGTGCGAAAAAAAGCAAGCGACCTGTAGGCCGGAGCCGATGGCGAATCCCCCGGGGAAAGAATCGGGCCATTATGATAGCGAATTGAGTAAGTCCCCTCTAGGCCAAGCACTGCCACGCCCTCGCCGGAAACCTCTACATCAACGTCAGTCGGTTTGCCGCGATACCACATTGATTTGCGGCCCTTGCCCGCCACCTCCACCATCTTGTTGAAAACGGAGGCATTCATCAGGTGCAGTGACCATTTGTAATGGGATGTGCAGAGAAAGGCGCCCGCGCAAATACCGACAACCCCTCCTCCCCCGCTCACAAAATGCCGCACATTCTCCCGTCCCTTTCCTCCTATTGCCTCACCCTGCTTACTGCCTGAGCCACCCGGGAAAACAAGGGTATCAAATTGCTGCAACACCTTCTCTATCATGTCTTCC
>CAWVVE010000483.1:0-2551 GCA_963933075.1 uncultured Verrucomicrobiaceae bacterium
AACGAAGATTGAAGAGTAGGTGCCAATAACCACACCGATGATGATCGCAAATGAGAAGTCACTCAGTGCAGGGCCGCCAAAGGCAAACAGGCAACCGACTGTCAGCAACGTGGTCAAGCTTGTCAGAAGGGTCCTGGAGAGTGTTGTATTAATGGCAAGGTTCATAATGTTTTTCACATTACCCCGCTTGGTGCGCAGGCTTTCGCGAATCCGGTCAAAGACAACAATGGTGTCGTTGATTGAGTAACCGGCGATGGTGAGGAAGGCGCCGACCAGAATCAGGTTTAGTTCGCGCCCGCTCAGGACGATAATGCCGATGGCTATCAACAGATCGTGGGTTAGTGCGATGATCGCACCAAGGGCAAAGGAAAACTCAAAACGGAACGTCACATAGATGAAGATGACGATCAGTCCCGCGCATAGGGCAATCACGGAGTTGGTGAGCATTTTGCCGGCAACGGCCCCGGAGACTTCCTGTGTCTGGATTTCCCCCTTGGCGAGGCCGGCTGCGGCAATTAATGCGTTGGCTTCACTGCCTTTGCCCTGTTCGATGCGCACAGAGAATATTGTTCCCGTGCCGCCAACGGGAGTGAGGGATTGAATGGTTGCCGTTTTTTCGAGCTCTATTTCGGCTATGGCCTTTTCCACGTCTGCAGTGGACACATCGTCTTCGGCCTGGAAGCGAATCTGGTCACCTCCTGAGAACTCGATGCCGAGCATTTGTTCGCGCTTGGAAGCCATAATGCCGATTGCCATCAGGATGAGGACGAAGGAAATCAATCGCGTGGTCTTGGCCAAGCTCAGGAAATCAAAGGTTTTCTGTCCCAGCCCCTTCATGAACTTGAGGCTGCGCAGGGTTTCCGCTGTGGTCAGCCAGTTAAAGCATACCCGTGTCACAAGCAGGGCGGAGAAGAGTGACACAAGGATGCCGATAGTCAGGGTTACCGCGAATCCCTTGATGGCACCTTCCGCAAAGTAGAGCAAAACCAGTGCCGTGAGCAGGGTGGTTATCTGTGCGTCAAAGATCGCGGAGAATGCTTTCTCATAAGCTGCCTTGATTGCTGTCCCGAGCCCCTTTCCTGTTGCCATCTCTTCACGCAATCTCTCGTAGATCAGCACGTTGGCATCGATGGCAATGCCGATAGTGAGGATAACCCCGGCGATCCCTGCCAGGGTGAAGTCGGCCTGGAAGATTGCCAGTGTGCCAAAGAGAAGTATAACGTTCACGCTCAGGCCAAACAGGGCGATGATGCCCGCAAAACGGTAGAAGAGCAGCATGAAAAGGGCCGTCAGGCCAAGGCCCCATGCGCCTGCCTTAAGGCCCTGGTTGATAGCCGACTTGGCGAGTGTCGGCGGAAAATATTCCTCGTAGAGAACCTCTGGTTTTGAGCGCAGCGGGTTTTTCATTGAGGTCGCCAGCGTTATTGCTTGAGTCTTGCTGAAGTCCCCGGTGATGCGTGCAGTGCCGCCGGGGATTGCCTCGTTGAACCCGGGTGCGGAGATAATTTCATCATCCAGGACAATGGCCATGCTGCGGCCATTGTTGACATTCTTGGAGCTCATCTCATAGAGGGCGTCTTTTCCCTTGCCCTTCATTTTCACCGTGATGTTCCACCTGCCGGCTTCGTTGTAGGCAGTGGTATCCGTGACGTCTTCCCCTTTAATTCCAGGCAGTTTCTCAAGCAGCATCGGGTCCCGCGAGTTTCCCATGCCCTTGCGGAAAGGACGGACAATTGAGTCAAGGACCAATGGATTTTCACCGGCCTTGATCTTGCTGACAACTTCCTGGGTGCCGTCTTTTGGATGGGAGAGATGGAAGTTAAGAACAGCAGCCTGAGTCAGGATTGTGCGCAACTGCCCCAGACGTTGGTTATCGATTTTCTGTCCTTCACTGTTCGGCACATCGACGATGATCTGGTCCTCTCCCTGCTTGGCAATCTTGACATCACTGGTGCCGAGTGCATTCAGGCGGGTGTTCAACACGTCGACGGCCTGGTCCTGGTCATCCGGGCTGAGTTCTCTGACCACACCCTTTTCATCCTTGCCCGGCTTGAGTTCAAGCGTAAAGCGGGCACCGCCGGCAAGGTCCATGCCGCGTTTTATTTTCTTCTCGGGAGGGAGGACAGAGTAAATGCAGAAACCGACTATGCCTAGCGTGAGCGTGGTTCCCACCAATCGCTGGTTACGATTCGACTCGGTGCCAAAATACCAGATGAACATGCCGAGAAGCGACAGGCCAATCAAGAAAGGGATAAGGGGATGAAGACCGGAAAACACCTTCTTGTAATTGCTCTGTTCTCCCAGCGGAATTGCCTGGCGTTCGTTGTCGACGATCTTTGCCACCGTGCTCAGCCTGTCATCTGCAGAAAGTCTGGAAATAAGAGCCTGATTAATCAACTCGCCTTTGGAATAGCGGAGCATGACTTCCTGCCCACCGTTTTCAGGATCCTCTTGTGGTATTTCCCATGTCCCGGTATTGAGATCGGGATTTTCAGCGGTTCCTTCAACAAACGTGCCATCCCCGCGAAGCATCAGGCGCGTTGAGGGGGTG
>CAWVVE010000484.1:0-2546 GCA_963933075.1 uncultured Verrucomicrobiaceae bacterium
GGGTCATCGGCAACGGAATCGCGAACTCCCCGACTATTGCCCCAGTTGATATAATCAATCATTGCAGCACGACTGCCAAAACTCCCGGTCGGCAGGTAAAGGCCAAGTTCCCCGCCGGCTTGCGGGAGAAAGGAGGAGGTAAGGTCAAAGACAAGGACCTCTCCCGGTAACAGCACCAGGTCGGGAGTCGTGCTGAGTTCCCGGTTGATGGTGGCCGATGAAACCCTCGGGTAATCATCCGGTTCGCCGTTCACCTTGTTACACCACCTGTGGTTGGTGGTGTTAACCGCCAGGGAACCGATATTCACCAGTTCAACCCGGCTATTGGCAAGATCCACTTCACTGATGACAACATTCCCGGAAGCCACCGCTCCAAGGAAAAGAAAAGTGAAGTATACAAAATTCCTGATCATCCTTATATCTAGCCCTAATCGGGAGCGATTTGCAACCACTCACCAGCCCTTGCAACATCCGACAATTCGTCGAGAGGTTCCATTGTGAGTTCCAATGAACTGAAAACCAGTCAAGCCAATCCAGCACTTTGCTGGCTCTTGCGCATTACATGCGCCGTGATGTTTGCAGGACACGGATGGATGTGCTGGAACGAGCAGATGCCACTGCATGCGCTGCTCCAGAATGAATCATTGATGGCCGGCATCGTGAAAAAACTTTTCATTATGGACTGGAAAGACTGGTTGGCACTTAAGATAAGCGACAATATCGATACAGCCATACGCGTGCAGGCCTGGCTCTTTTTCTTCTTTGCTGCCGCCACGCTGGCACCGGTTCGAAATTTTGTCTTGGGGTTTGTTTACCTGCTTGGAACCGCCAACCTGGTATTCCTTGCATGGCTTAAGTATTTTGACGCAGGAGCAGGCGTGGGGCACTTCCTCGAGCACTCCAGCCAGTTCTGCCTGCCACTGATTGTCTACCTCATGGTTTTCGGCAAAGGCTGGCGCTTCCCGGTGGGCATCATTGCCGGGCTTGCTATCGCGCTTACCTTCGTGGGTCATGGCCTGTTTGCCATCGGCCTGCCCTCCGAGGTTTCCTGGTTGAATCATCCGCGACCGGGAAACTTCACCGAGATGACAATGCTCTGTTTTGGCATTGAAAGCGAAACTACTGCCGAGCTGATCCTTCTTGTTGCCGGTATCCTTGATATTGCCGCCGCCGTATTACTGTTCACAGCGGGCAGATTACGCGTGGCATCACTCGGCTACATGGTGACTTGGGGGTTACTGACAGCACTTGCCAGGCCGTGGACATATTTTGACCCGGCATTTTCCACTGAGACAATGGCCCGTTGGCTGCCCGAAGCACTTTATCGGCTGCCGCACTTCGCGCTGCCCTTGTGCCTTCTGCTTGCCTTGCCTCGAAGAGGCACGAAGGTTTAACCGTATACCCGAGCCTCTTAGCCACCATGAGTTTCCTCCCTCAAATTACCATTCCCTTCACGGCAGCTTTAGCACTGGCAATCTCAACCACCGGCAGCCTGGCCAAAACGGACAAATACCGTCTCATCTGGAATAACGCGCCGGCATCCTCAATCACTGTGGCCTGGTGCCAGAAAGACGGGGATAATGCCCGCGTCCACTATGGTGAGGAAAATAAAGAGAATCAGGAACTGCCAAACAGCCACGGTGTTGACCGTAAGGACTCGCACCTGAAAATCGAGAGCCGCTTCGCCAGGCTCAACGACCTGAAAGCCGACACTGTTTATCACTTCGTGATCCGCGACAGCAACTCGGAAAGTCGCAGGTTCTCCTTCAGGACAGCCCCTGCAGGCGCTGCCAGTTTCTCCTTTGCCGCAGGAGGCGACAGTCGCAACCATCGAGATGCGCGACAGCGGGCAAACCGGGTGGTCGCCAAGCTCCGGCCGCTTTTCGTCTGCTTCGGCGGTGACATGATCAGCAAGCCCACCCATGACCATTGGGCTGCCTGGCTTGATGACTGGCAACTCACCACGGGAAAAGACGGGCGCATGGTGCCTATTATTGCTGCTCGAGGAAACCATGAGGGAAAAGAAGACATCCACTCCTTCTTTGACACTCCTCATGCCGATGACTATTACGCCGTCGGATTCGGTGGCGATTTCCTGCGCATCTATACGCTGAACAGCAATATTGTTCGCGGTGGCAACCAGGGAAAATGGCTGGCAGATGATCTCGTAAACAATGACTCAACCAGGTGGAAACTCGCCCATTATCATCATCCCTTCAGGCCCCATCAGTCCGGGAAATCCGAGCAGGATGCCCAATACAAGGCCTGGGCTGCACTGTTCTTCAAGCACGGGATGGACCTCGTCATCGAATGCGACAGCCACGTGGTCAAGCGCACATGGCCACTGCGTCCCTCAAATGAAGAGGGCAGTCAGCAGGGATTCATCCGCGACGATGTAAACGGCACTGTCTTCATAGGGGAAGGTTGCTGGGGAGCACCGCTGCGCCGGAACAACGACGACAAGAGCTGGACGCGTGCCTCGGGCAGCTTCAACCAGGTAAACTGGATTTGCGTCACCCCGGAGAAGATGTTCGCGCGCTCCATCC
>CAWVVE010000485.1:0-2537 GCA_963933075.1 uncultured Verrucomicrobiaceae bacterium
CACAAGGTCTGCTCACTGCTTGAGTTGGCCTTGATGCGCCCCGGCCAGCGGGCGATGAACGGCACACGGTGACCTCCCTCCCATTGGTCACGCTTGACCCCGCGCCAGGGACGCGCCCCGTCGTGCTTGTGGTCATGGCGCATGGCCAGCACGGTGGGCACCTCCGGGCCGTTGTCACTGGTGAAGATCACCAGCGTGTTGTCGGCAAATTTGTGCTTATCGAGTGCCTTGAGCAACTCACCCACCACATGGTCGAGTTGAAAGATAAAGTCGCCGTGCGGCCCGGCCTTGGTCTTGCCCTTAAAGGCATCGGCAGGAAAGGACGGTAGGTGGGCCGCCTGAGTGGAATGGAACAGGAAGAAGGGCGCCTTTTGCTTTTTCTTGGCGTGCGCATCAAGGAAAGCAAGGCTCTTGTCGAGGAACTGCAGGTCAATCTCCTCCATGGAGTAGCCCGGGGCAATCATGCCCGGCCGATTGTCGCGCGAGTAGGCATGCTTGGGCAGCGGGCCGCGGTCAATGATCCCGGTTGGCGGCACGGGAATGCGGTCGCCGTCAATGAAGGCATACAGCCAGTCCGTGGTCGGGCAGCAAACACTACCGAAGAAATGATCAAAGCCGCGATGAATTGGAGCGTCAGGAATGGCACGTGAGTAGTCAATACGCCGCACTGCCTCGAGCCCGTTCTTGTTGATCGCCTTGCCCTGCTTATCGAAGAAGGTCATGCCGATATGCCACTTGCCGAAGAGTGCCGTCTCATACCCCCTGCCCTGCAGCATGCCGCCAAGGGTAAGGCGCCCTTTCTCGATCATGCATGGCCCGCCGGCCCCGGTAAACACCCCGCGCATGCCTGTTCGGAAAGCCATACGGCCGGTGAGCACCGAATAACGTGTCGGCGTGCAAACCGTTGAGGGGCTGTGCGCATCGGTAAAGAGTATTCCCTGGGCTGCCAGGCGATCAAGATTCGGGGTCGGTATCTTCGACTCAGGGTTGTAGCAGCCGACATCTCCATATCCCAGGTCATCAGCGAGGATAAAGAGGATGTTGGGCAACTCCCCCGCCCCGCGCAGGGGCATACAGGGGGCAATAAGGAGGGAAAGGCAGCAAATAATCTTCTTCATCGTTTTTTAAGGGACTTCAGTAATTCATTATTAAGGTCTACTGCAAGGCCGCTTTGCAATAATATTCCTTTACAGGTATATACCTTAAGAGGTATATTAAGGCCATGAATTCTGAGGAACTCTGCCGGGTCTATCGTTGCCTGTGTGACGTGACACGCCTGAGAATCCTCAACCTTCTCGGGGAGGATGCGCTCTGTGTTTGTCACATTCAGCAGGTTCTGGGAGAATCCCAGGTGAAAATCTCCAAGCACCTCGCCTACCTGAAAAGCCACCGCCTGGTGGAAAGTGAACGGCGGGCCAACTGGATGATCTACCGCATCGCCGATGCATCCAACCCCATCCTTGAAGAGAATCTCAAGTGCCTGCAGGACCTTAGCAATGAGGACCCCCTCTTCATGGACGACCTGCAGCGCCTGCAAGCCACCGACACTTCCGTGGTCTGCTGCACAACTTCCGGATAATACGATTGCCTATGTCAAAACCTACAGTCCTTATCCTCTGCACCGGTAACTCCTGCCGTAGTCACATGGCAGAGGGGATCCTGCGAAATGCAGCCGGTGACCTGCTCGAGGTGCACAGTGCCGGATCAGACCCGGCAGGATATGTGCACCCAAAAGCCATCGCGGCACTGGATGAAATTCACATTGATATCTCCGCCCACGCCTCAAAGCACATGGACACCTTTCTCGAAGGTGAAGTCCACACAGTAATCACCGTCTGCGGCAATGCCGACCAGGCCTGCCCGACCTTTCCCGGGCAACTAAACCGCCATCACTGGGGATTTGATGATCCTGCGCATGCGCAGGGAAGTGAAGAGGAGGTGATGCAGGCATTCCGCACCGTGCGCGACAGGATAAAGCTGGTCTTTGAAGCCTACGCGTCCGGAATCAGAGAAACTATTACAGCAAAAAAAACATGATCCCAAGATGGTTTGCCAGTGAAGTTCTGGGCACCTTCGTGCTGGTGCTCTTTGGCCTCGGGGTGGTCGCCACCGCGGTTGCCCTGGATGCCCCTGTCGGGATGTTCCAGATTGCCGCGGTCTGGGGACTGGGACTCTCATGCGCAATTTTTCTCTCCGCCGAACACAGTGGTGCCCACCTCAATCCGGCAATCACCATTGCCTTCGCGGTATTCCGGGATTTTCCCAAAAGCAGGGTTCCCGGCTACATCGCAGCCCAGTTCACCGGCGCGTTCCTTGGCGCCTGCGCGGTTTTCCTGCTCTTTAACAGCTCAATCAGTTCCTTCGAGGAGGCTAACCACATCACCCGGGGTGCCGTGGGAAGCGAGGCGAGTGCGATGATCTTCGGGGAATACTTCCCCGACCCCGGCGGTAAGCCGCTCAAGGAGACTGACCGCGAGAGAGTCTCCCACCTCAATGCCCTCTTTGCCGAGTTCCTCGGCACCCTGATGCTCGCCCTG
>CAWVVE010000486.1:0-2531 GCA_963933075.1 uncultured Verrucomicrobiaceae bacterium
GCCGTCGAGCTTGGTGACAATTAGCCCGCTGAGTTCTGCTGCTTCGTTGAATTGTTTGGCTTGCGAGAGAGCGTTTGATCCCGTGGTTGCATCGACGACCAGAAAAATTTCGTGTGGGGCGCCGGTATCTCTTTTGCCCAGCGTTCTACTGATTTTCTTCAGTTCCTCCATCAGGTTGTGTCGTGTATGAATGCGTCCGGCGGTGTCACAGATCAGAAAGTCGCACCCGGCTTTAATTGCTTCGCTTTGAGCGTCAAAGCAAACTGAGGAAGGGTCTGCCTTGCTTGTGCCGCTGATAACCGGAACGTCAATGCGCTGTCCCCAGACTTGTAATTGCTCAACTGCAGCCGCCCTGAACGTGTCGGCAGCAGCCAGCATGACACTGTGGTTGGCATCCTGAAGGTATTTCGCGAGTTTGGCAGCCGATGTTGTTTTACCTGTGCCATTCACGCCAACAATGAGGATTACCTTTGTGCCGTCTTCAAGTGGGGTTAAAGCGTGAGCAGAGGCAGGAATTATACTCAGCATTTCCTCGCGGCAGATATTGATGGCATCTTCGGGGTTGAGTGACCTGCCGAGACCGCGCATGCGATCGATGAGGTGGGTTGTCATTGGCAACCCGAGGTCACCAAGAATAAGACTTTCCTCAAGTTCGTCCCAATCGATCTGGTCACGGGATAATCGCTGGAGGATCTTTTTGAAGAGGCCTGCCATGAGATACAGTTATCGGGGGGTGAGTAATGTGGGGCTAGTCGCGAAGCGGGCGGGTAAGCTGATCTTTCAGGCGGTCAAGCACCCCGTTCACGAAGCTCCCTGATTCTTCAGTGCCAAATTTTTTCGACAGTTCGATTGCCTCATTAATGGCGACGATTGGAGGGATGTCAGTGCAATAAAACATCTCGTAAACAGCCAGGCGGAGAACATTCCGATCGATTGTGGAGAGACGGGCGAGTGTGAAGTTTTCCAGTTGAGCTGTAATCCGCGCATCGATTTCGGCTTGGTGCTTCAGGACACCGTGAACGAGGTTGTCAACAAACGAATGATTACTGGAGTAATCTCTGGCGAGCTTAAGTTGTTTAGTGAGTTTCTTTCTTAATTTCTTATCGCTTGTCTTATTTAAAATATTTCCCAACTCCTTGACGAGGGAGGGCAGGCTGGTCCCAAAGAGGATGGAGCGGACCGAGTCAGATCCCATCACGTTCCGTATCCCGATGGAGTTGCTGTCGCTGTTTACCGGTTCTGGAGGCTCCGGCATATCCTCATGATGCCGGTCCGGACCAGAGAATGGGTTCTGCTTGGCCACGCGCAAGGCAAAGAGGCTCTCGGTGCCATCAGAGCCCGCGTTAAGCTCACGACTGAAAAGAAACTGCAGTGCCGTTTCGCGCCCGATACTCCGGTTACCCATTTGTGGTTTTGGGTTTTCTGGGCGTTGTGTTGTAATAGGCCTCCTGGAGTTGTGCAAAGAGTTCCGCCATGGTGATGGCGGCGCGTGCGGCCTCTATTCCGCGATTTTTGTCCCCCTGGCAGCGTTGTTGAGCCTGCTCGCGGTTCTCTGTCAGCAAGACTTCATGAATTAGAGGAGTCTGATAGTCGAGTGACAGGTCCTGCAGGGATCTGGTGGTTGAGGAGGCAACCAGGTCAGCATGAGATGTCGCTCCCTTTATGATGACTCCAAGCGCAATCACTGCGTCAGGTTTGCTGCGTTCAAGAAGGAACTTCACGCACACGGGAATTTCGAATGCCCCGGGAACCCGGTAAACGGAAACTGAAATATTGGGCATAATCCTTGTCAGCTCATTGTTTGTTGAATCAATGAGTGAGTTCACCAGTTCTTCGTTGTAGAGACTGGCGACGATCGTGACGGTTCGTCGTGATCCGATGGATCGCGGTAATCGTGGAAGGATATTTTCGGCCATAAAAAATATGAAATCGGGGATAGTGGAGTCTCTGAAGAGTTGAATGAAATGAAGGTTACAATTGGTGCCCCATTTTTTCACGCTTGGTGTCCAGGTAGTGCTTGTTATGAGGGTTGGGAGTGGCCTTCATTGCGACCTGTTCCACAATGCTTAGCTTGTGGGCATTGAGGCCGATAATTTTCTTGGGGTTATTGGTCATCAGCCGGATCTTGCGGATCCCCAGGTTGTAGAGAATCTGGGCGCCAATGCCATAGTCACGAAGGTCGCCAGGATAACCAAGCTTGTTGTTTGCCTCGACGGTGTCGTATCCTTGTTCCTGCAGTTTGTAGGCATGGATTTTCGCCTGCAGGCCAATGCCGCGCCCCTCTTGTCGCATGTAGAGCAATACTCCTGCGCCTTCCTCCGTGATTTTTTCCATGGCGGCGTGAAGTTGCCCGCCACAATCACATCGTTTTGAGCTGAAAACATCCCCAGTGAGGCATTCACTGTGAACACGGACAAGGATGGGCTTGTCGGCGTGGATTTCACCTTTGACAAGGGCGAGGTGGGCAGCGTCATCAAATTTAGCACGGTACATGTGCAGATCAAAGTCGCCCCAATCCGTGGGGAGGTTAA
>CAWVVE010000487.1:0-2525 GCA_963933075.1 uncultured Verrucomicrobiaceae bacterium
CGAGTTGTTCGCGGGTGATCTCAGCCTCAAAACTATCCCGCTTATCATAGAATGGAAGGCTTACCAGACACTTCTGTTCATTGGACAATTGTTCTTTTGCCCTTTTGGCAACATCCAGAAACCTGGCTTTAACCATTGGCTCGACATTCACGAAATCACCCGCGCGCGCCATCGCAAAAAGCTCATTGGCAAGCGCAAGGTCAATGTCATCACCCCCCAGCGAGGTATCCCCTGCTGTTGCCATCACCTGAAAAACACCCTCGGTCATCTCCAGGGCGGAAACATCAAAGGTGCCTCCTCCGAAATCATAAACAACCACCTTGGAGCGCTCACCCAACTTATCCATACCGTATGCAAGTGCCGCCGCCGTCGGCTCACTGAGAATGCGCACAACCTCAAGCCCCGCAAGTTCTCCAGCCCTCCTTGTTGCACTACGCTGCGCATCATTGAAATAAGCCGGAACCGTAATCACCGCGCGCTTCACCTTCTGTCCCAGCCGTCGTTCAGCGTTTACCTTCAGATGAGACAGAATACAGGCGGAAACCTGCTCCGGAGAAAAGGTTTCCGTGCCCACTAACAAGTTCAATGATCCATCCCCTGCCCGTTGGATCATTGCTGTCCCGATATTAGATATTTCCCCGGAGCGCTGGCCAATCAATCGCTTGACGGACATAACCACCCGCCCTGGTTCCACACATCTCATCCTAAGTGCACTTTGACCAACAATCGCTGAATTCTGTTCTTCAGCGGGATAATAAACCACCGACGGAATTATCCGCTCTCCCTGATCATCAGCGAGCAGGATTGGAAATCCGGAATCAACCACCCCCACAATTGAGTTGGTGGTTCCCAAGTCGATACCCAATATCGTGTCGGACATGATTAAGCTAGTGCCTGCAACGGCGGGACTAGAGAAAACCTGCCATACTCTCGTTAAGCTGTCGCTCCCATTTAGCCAGAAACGCCAACTCACGGCAAAGATCCTCGACCAATACACGTGCCGCTTCGCGGTCACCGACCAGGCTCATATCAATCTCTGCCAGCGAAAGTAACAGCGCATCGCGACGTGCCCGGACTTTGCCGCAGGAGCTAATGATGGCACGCTGCATATCGTCCTGATCCCTGGCGATCATCGCCCGGGAAATTGCAGTGGTGGCACTGCTCTTGCGTTTGAAATAAGCATCTGCATCGGCAACAGCTGCCCCGACAGTTGTGAATAATTCCATTGCCTGTTCTGAAAAACCGCCCGATGAAGGCGGAAATTCACCGAATTCAAGTTCGTAAAGGTGCCGCAACCTGCTCACCGGGTCTGAAAGAACCGACTGCGCACGGTTAATCTTTTCAAATTCAGGTAATTCTCCACCCATATCCGGGTGGCACTCGCGACTCAGTCTCTGGAATTCCTCCCGTAAAGCATCGACATCAAGTTCAGCACGATGCTCCTGCCCCAAAACCGCGAAGTAATCAATCTCCGCCTCCATTATACTCGGCTAAGCCGCAAAACTTTCACCACAGGAACATGTCACCTCTGCATTCGGGTTGGCAACCTTAAACCCCCCGCTCTGCAGGTCAGCACTCCAATCAAGTTGGGACCCGGCAACAAACAAGGCGCTCTTCTGGTCAATCACAATACGCACGTCGTTGGAAACCACCAGAATATCGCGGTCAGCCGGCCCGTCCACAAGATCCATCTTATATTGCAACCCCGAGCATCCTCCTCCCACGACTGCAACCCGCAACGCCCCATTCTCAGCCTTTCCCTGCTTGTCCATCAAGCCGAGAAGACGCGCAGCGGCATCTGGCAACACCTGAATCATGCTCTCGTTGCCAACCTTGAAATTAATATCACTTCCTGCCATCCCTTTTATGTAATAAAGCACAGGTTCACCTAGCAGCAAACCCCATACCACGTGTCAATATTGCTGTAATTCAAATTGCAGGTTCTCCCTCAGAATTCCGGCACGGCGTATTAACACAACCACATCCGCATCCGGTTCTCTGATTCTCCAGCCATCCATGACCACCGTCCCAAGGATCTCCAGGGCTTCCTTATTAAAGCCGGAACGCATCAGTTTTTCGGCGCTCTCCATTCGCGATGCAAGTATCCCGCCAATCCCCATCACCTGGTTCTCGACCCGCTCCGGTGCCTCCCCCTGGTCCTGGTTCTCAGCGGAGCGATGCACAAAGGATCTCATCTCCTGGTCATTGGAGCGTCCCTGAACCCTATCAATCCCTTGCCGCGCCTCTCCTCGCGCACTTTTCCAAGCCGGGTGTGAAAGGTATTCCCGCCAGCACTGGCCAGCACACTGCCAGTCTTTCAACTGCTCGGAGACTCTGGCCAAGCCCAGAACCGCTCTTTCCATGAGCTCTGGGCTACCGTAATCGCTGAGGAAAATCTCAAACCCTTCCTTGGCCAGGCTCATCTGCGCGGCATCGCCGGAAGCTGCACGCAAAACGGCCAGGATCACGATGACCTCATCCTTGCACTGGATATCAGGACGTCCAAGGAGTTCACTCAACCATAA
>CAWVVE010000488.1:0-2516 GCA_963933075.1 uncultured Verrucomicrobiaceae bacterium
GGTTCGGGTCGGTGCCGAGGTTGAACTCCTGGCTGTTGGTCAGCCCGTCGGGCTCGGCGTCATCCTTCCCGGACTGGCCAAGGTCGGGAAAGTGGGCCAGCTCCCAGGTGTCGGGCAGCGCGTCACCATCGGAGTCATTGGGCAGGTGTAACCCGTCCTTAAAGGCGATGTAGTCAATCTCCACGGCAGCCTTCTGGTTGGTGGCCGAGAGCTGCAGGGAAATGTAGGGATAGGATTCATCGACGGTGGTCGAGAGCTTGATGGTGCGCGCGATGATCGGCACCGTCGAGCCGTTGCGGTAGACCTTGAGGTCATAGAGCGAGGCATCCGCCGCGTTTTGCTCGGTGGTTACCCAGAACTCATTCCACGCGGTGGGATCCAGGGACTGGAAGAAGGAGGAGTTGTTATCACTGATGAGCATGCCGTTCTGCTGGTAGCTGCTGTCAGTGCCGGCCATTCCGAGGGCGAAACTGATACGTCCGCGGGAACCACGCAGGTTGACCATGCCCTTGGCGCCGCTGTGCGGGTTGAGGCCGTCAGGGGCACTCGGCAGGTCACCGGCGGTTGTCGGTAGGCGCAGGCGGAAGGCGATGGTCGCCCCGTCATCCAGGAAGTCAGCGGGAACACCCTCGCCGGAGGCAAGGTCGTGGGTGAGGGCCAAGCGCCGGTTGTTGTTGGTTCCGGAGGTGGTGACCGCATCCACCATGAGCAGCGCGCTGTGGCCGGGCTCACCAGCAACAGGCACGACGGCAATACCGCCGGGGTTACCGGTGCCCGGGGCTGTGCCGTCCCATTGGTCGGAACTGTTGTTGTGGTCCCAGGTGCCGTCCAGGGCCGCGGTGGCACTGGACGCCGCGGCATTGCCCTCAAAGAGGTAATCCCAGCCGCCTCCCGGAGGCAGGTAGTCCTTGGAGAAACCGGTGGAGATAAGCAGAAGTGTTACCGGCAAGAAGAGTTTTAGAGGAGGTATGGCTAACATGGGTTGGGAGGTTAATGGGTGAGAGGGATTGGGTATAATGATAAATTAAGCTGTTTTATGATAAGGGGTGGTGAGTGACTTTCTTTATATGATCCTCTTCGGAAATGATCATTAAGATTTTTTTTACTTAAGATCATGTTTTTCGTGTAATCCCCACACAATATAAAAAGCCGGCAGGGAATGGGATATTTTTCATTACAGGGAGCTGAAATAGATCTTGTTTCTTGATTTGATGTAATGAGTGGAATTTGTTTTCCTAGGCGCATGGGAGTGTAATTCCCACTCAATCTGTTGAATTAATCAGTATAAGGGCGCAGTGACTTACTTGTTTTTTGTTGTTAGCGGTATCAGGATGAGGCGAATGGAAACTGCATGGTGCTTCCTGCGGGTGCTGCAGAGAATAGTTTTGCTTTGCTCGCTTGCTTGGCTATCTCCCGGATGTTCTTCCCGGGAGGAGCATCCAGCTAACGGAGCACCTTCTCCTGATGCGGCCGGGCTGGAGATCATCCCGGCTCCAGGACTTGAAAATGCGCCTGTGATTGGTCCCCTTGCTGATGCCTGGTCAAGGATTGATCCAAAGAAGGACGGCTGGGATTCAGAGGCACTCAGTGCGGCAGTTGGTGCGAAACTCAAGAAACTCGCTGTAATCATGAAAAATCCCGCGGCAATAAGTAATACTGACATTGAGGACTTAGCCGACAAGGACTTCAAGGCAGGTTCACTTCGTGCCTTGCGTTTGGAAACAATTTACCGGGACAGTGCATTTGCTGTTTACCGGGGGATCCCGGAGGATTCCCCGGGTGATGGGATAGCTGAGCAGATCAGGCATTTATTGGCGGTTTTCGACCATCAGGAACCGCTGCATGCGGAACTCAAGCTTTACCGCATTGATTCCAGTGGAGACAAGGTCAGTGCCAGGGTGCTCTTTCAAATTGCGGGAATGACGGATAGCGATCGCCTGCAGGTTAATGCCGAGTGGGATACTGCGTGGAAGGTGAATGCCGAAGATCCGAAATTGCTCGGTATTAAGGTGAGAAGTTACGGAGAGGTGCGTTATTTCAGCGACAGGGGTGATCCATTATTTGTTGATGCCACTGCATCGGTTCTTGGTGATACCGATGCCTATAAAAGGCAGTTGTTACGCTCGACAGACTACTGGAGGAGCCGGGTGGCACGTGATTTCGGGCTGGATGTGGTTGCCAACCACGGGTTGGCAATCGGTGACGTGAACGGGGATGGTCTCGAGGACCTTTACCTTTGTCAGCAGGGAGGGTTGCCCAACCGGCTCTTTGTTCGCAATACGGATGGAACCCTGCGGGATATTACCGAGGCGAGCGCTACAGGATGGCTGGATTATTGTGCGAGTGCCCTGATCCTCGATTTTGATAATGACGGGGATCGTGATCTTGCAGTCTCCCAGGACTTCAAGATTCTGTTCATGGACAATCTTGGAGGGGCAAGGTTTGAACTTGCCCTCGGCCTGAGTACGAATGCCCAGACTTTCTCGATATCTGCTGCCGATTTTGATCTTGACGGT
>CAWVVE010000489.1:0-2513 GCA_963933075.1 uncultured Verrucomicrobiaceae bacterium
AAATACCACTCGTCATTAGACTCGAATGGCTTGACACCGTTGGCTGCCGGATGATCCGGGAAGACCTTGAACTGTGCAACCCAGTGGGGATTGACCGACCAGTGAGCCTGGAAAAATCCGCCCATCCAGTTGAGCATGCCCTTACCGGAAGGGCCGATCGGCACTTCCACTCCGTAGTGCAGGCAGGCGAGGCCAACCCCCTTGCGCATTAACTTGTCGAACTCTGCAACGTGACGATTGACCAGGTGGCCGCCGCCGCCGGTGCAGAAGAAAACAACGGTATCGGCACCTTCGAAGAACTTGTCCGGCTCAGTCGGCCAATTGATGGAATAGGCGCACTCGACTTTGCCCGGATAGGCTTTTTCAAGCCAGGCGCCCATTAACCTGCTGCCGGCGGCATACTCATGCTGCCCGCGCCCGTGTGAACCCTTGTGGGAAACAAAGCAAACTTTCTTGGTGCCTGCGTCAGCCTTTCCGGCGGCCCCGGCAGCCCCGGCCTTGAGTTCCTTAAGCATGATGTCCTTAAACTGGACTTTCATCGGTGGACCGGCGTGCAGTTGCAGCGCGATCAGGCCATCGCCGCGCTTCTTGGGGCCGTTGTCGGTGACCTCCGCCATCAATGTGCCATTGATGGACTGCTTGATGTGGTCGCCCCTGGCAATAATATGATACTCGTTCCAGTCCCCTTTCTTGATTGACTTGTTGAGCTCGGCCGGGTTGCCGACCGGTTCTCCCTGGACCTTCTTGCCGTCTTTGCCGACGGTGACACGCTGTCCGCGCTTGGCGAAGACACCGCCGAACCTTTCGCCGTAAAGGGTTCCGCTCCAGTTGTCACCCGCCTCGAAATCCGACTGGTAGCCGCCGATCCGCCACTCGTCAGGGCCGTCAATCTTGAAACTGCGGATCTGGATACCGGAATTGCCGCCGCTGATCTTGTATTTTAGCTTTAGCTCAAAGTCGGCGGGCTTCCCGCTTTCCCAGATGATAAAAGTATTGCCCCTGGTTGGGGTCTCCTTGGTGGTCTGGCCGGTGATGGCACCGTCCTTAACGCTCCAGAATTTCGGGTCTCCGTTCCAGTTTTTCAGCGATTTGCCGTCAAAGATCGGTTTGAATCCGGCATTGGCCTTGCCCGCGTGGTGATCCGCGCGTGCCTGGAGGGTAAACAGTGTCAACAGGGTGATATAGGTGAGAGTCTTCATGGTTTTTTGCTGTAATGGCTTTTATTATTAAGCCTCGAGGGGAGAATGTCGAGTATTGAGCGTGTCTCAACCCGGCAAAAATCTTTTCCGGGCATCCTGTCGACAATATTCGGCCTATGAACGATATTAAAGGCTGATTTTCATGCCTCATGCCTCATGCCGCACGAGCCAAGCACTGATCCTTCAATTATCATTGATCCTGCCGCGTCCGGTTCAGGAACGGGTGAATCCATGTTCGATGCCCTGCTGATGCACTTCTCCGGGACTCAAACCGCGGATGATCTTGATCCGAGGGTGGTCAAGGCCCTGCGGGCGGAGTTTGACCGCAGTGAATTCTTTGGTCAGGACATGCGCAGGTTATGGGCCATGTGCGAGAGGGTGGTGGTGAAGTCCGGACGGATACCGGGTGGGCAAGGAAAGGCCATTAACCTGCTCAACCTAGCATGCGGCTATTGTGAGGAAGGTGCCGTGCTCTCGGCCTTCTGGGGACGTGGAGGAAGGAGGGTTCGACAGTTTGCAATGGACCTGCGTCATGCCGAGATAGACAAGGCCAGGCGGCGTTATACCGCGACGGAAAGGATGTTTGAGGCGGCAGGGGTCAGGAAGATCCGCCGCCGGGACGAGGGACTGGATGTGGAATTCATTGCCGATGACGCGACCCGCCTGGTTGGTTATGGTGAAATTCCGGAAAATTATGATGTGGTGTTTATTCGGCACCAGAATCTCTGGCATGACCGCGCTACATGGCAGCGTATCTACGAGTTTTCCCTTGCCCGGATTGCCGATGATGGATTGTTGTTGATCACTTCCTATTTTGATCGGGAGCACCTTCTGGCGCTGGAACTGATAAAGTCGCTAGGTGGGGAAATTCTTGTCAGCGAGCGCAACCCGAACTCCCGCGACCTTTCCTACCCGGGAAAATCGGTGGATCGCCACGTGGCAGCAATTTCCCGCCGGCACAGTGCCTGAGGGGATTTTCTCTCATTCAATGTATTGGGTGGATCAATGCGATGATCAGAATTTTCAATTATTCCATAGAGAAAATTGGTGGCAATCATCTATACGATAAACCGCAGTCTTCCTGCCTGCATTGCGGCATTGAGCCTGGTTGGAGGGCTGCTTTACCTGCTGATGTTTGACGTGGAGGGTAAGAGGATTTTCTACATCATTATCCTCGTGCTCAGCTTTGTGTTCATGACTGGGCCATCCTGTCATTCCATCATGAGTGCAGTGGCGGGTTTCCTGCAGGCTCCCCATGATATGCACGGGATGTAGCAGGAAGAAATTCTTCCGTGCTTGTCGAAAGTCCTTACG
>CAWVVE010000490.1:0-2504 GCA_963933075.1 uncultured Verrucomicrobiaceae bacterium
GGTGGAGAGGACGACATATTTACTCCACGGTGGATGGGCGAGGAGACGGCTGAGGCTATTCCTCAAGCAGACCTGCACCTCTATAGTGGAGCCGGTCATGCATTCCACTGGGAGAAACTTGATGATTTCAACCCAAGGGTGATGCAGTGGCTGCAGGAGCATTAATACCAGCAGGTTATAACACTTTAATTTAACAAAAAAAGAAAAACGACATGGCTATTAAATTCGGCTCTGAAGTCTACACCTGGTTCATGGATGGATTTGGTGAAGGCAATGACAATCAACTTCCACATATGGCGAAAATCATCGCCCAGTCCGGCTTTACCGGGATTGAACCGATGGTTCTTGAACCCTACGACACCTATTGGATGGGAGACTGCAAGGATCCCGAAAAGCTTAAAGCCTCCCTTGATGAAGCCGGGATTGAGCTTGCTGCACTTGCCTTGATCTGCAAGTGGGATGGTCCTGAGGAAACTGAGTCAGAGCGTGCCTGTGCAGATTGGACCATAGAAACCCTGAAACATTTTCCGGGAGCGGCCCTGGGAACAGTGCCGCTGCCGGACGGGCGGCACGACCTTGAGCAAAGGCGCCTCAATTTGGTGAATAATGTCAACAGTGTTTCGCGCAGGGCCGCAGAAGCGGGCCTTCAATGCTCTTTTCACCCGAACAGTCCCCCACCGTCGATTGTTCGCACCCAGGATGATTATGACGTTGTGCTCAACAGCCTTGATCCCTCTGCAACTGGATGGACACCTGATGTCGGCCACATCGCCCGTGGCGGAATGGATGTTATTGACACCATGACCAAGTGGGCACACCTGGTGAACCACATCCATTACAAGGATTTCTCAGGTAATGGTCCCGAACCGTGGGCCCAAATGGGCGCCGGAAAACTCGACTTTCACAGGATCACCGAGTGGTTGACCTTACGCAATTACGAGGGCTGGATCATCTGCGAGGATGAATGCGAGAGGGCGATCAAGGATCCCGACGGGGTGACGCTGCAAAATGGAGAGTGGTGCAAGGAAAACCTTGCACCCCTGGTGGAAGGCTGATCGCGAACTTACAACGATAAAATTCCATCGACGCAGAGATGATCTGCTCTCACCAGAATCAGCATGGCGCAATACGCAATTGGCCTTGATTACGGGACCAACTCCTGTCGATCCCTGCTTGTCGACCTCTCTGAGGGCACAGAGATGGGTAGCGTCGTCTTTGATTATCCTTCAGGGAAACTGGGGATACTCACTGACGCTAAGGATCCGAACGTTGCCCGGCAGAATCCTCAGGATTACCTCGATGGACTCGAGCATATAATTCGTGGAGCCATTGAGGAGGCAAAGAAAGCTCATCCCGGGTTCTGCCCTTCAGAAGTTATTGGCATCGGTGTAGATACCACCGGGAGCACCCCCATCCCTGTTGATCAGGACGGGACACCACTTGGGATCAAGCCGGAATTCAGGAACAATCTCGCAGCGATGGTATGGCTATGGAAGGACCATACCGCTCACGCAGAAGCAAAAGAGATCACTAAAAAGGCTGAGGAGTTGCGTCCTGAGTATCTGGCAAAATGCGGCGGCATCTATTCATCGGAATGGTGGTGGGCAAAGATCCTGCACCTCAAGCGCACCGCTCCTGAAGTCTATAGCGCCGCATACAGCTTCGTGGAGCATTGCGACTATATACCTGCAGTCCTTGCGGGCAATTCGGACCCGGGCGCTCTCATGCGAGGTGTATGTGCCGCTGGACATAAGGCAATGTATTCTGAAAGCTGGGGCGGATTGCCTGACCGAGAATTCCTTGAGGCCCTGGATCCGGAGTTTTCGCAATTGCGCGACAGGCTTTATGATACGGCATTTAGCGCCGGAGACAAAGCCGGTGAACTCTGCGAGGAATGGGCGCAAAGGACAGGGTTAAACCCGGGCATCGCAATCTCGGTTGGGGCATTTGATTGTCACATGGGTGCTGTTGCTTGCGGGGTCAAGGAAGGCACACTGACAAAAATCCTTGGCACAAGCACCTGCGATATCACCGTCAGTTCTACGGAACGTGAACTTGCTGATATTCCAGGACTCTGCGGCATTGTGAACGGATCTGTCTTGCCGGGACACTATGGCATTGAAGCGGGCCAAAGCGCCGTGGGGGACATTTTTCTCTGGCTTGTCCATCATCTGGTTCCTGATAAATACGGCTCCACCACGGAGGAGAAATTTGCCAATATGGAAAAGGCGATGGAGCTTCAAAAACCCGGGGCAAGCGGGCTCCTTGCCCTTGACTGGAACAACGGCAACCGCACTGTCCTTGTCGACCCAAGGCTCTCAGGCCTGCTGCTTGGCCAAACCCTTCATACGGAAGCACACGAGATTTACCAGGCATATATTGAGGCAACCGCATTCGGCGCCCTTACAATCATCCGCCGAATGGAGGAATATGGCGTGGCCATTAATGAGGTGATCACCACAGGTGGGCTTGCCGTCAAGAATGCAACCCTGATGCAGATTTAC
>CAWVVE010000491.1:0-2481 GCA_963933075.1 uncultured Verrucomicrobiaceae bacterium
ATACCTGCTTATAATAAATAGGTTGATCGCCTTTGTGGCGTCTTTAGGATGTTTTCCACCTGCTATACGGATGCGCGATTACTTCATCAGGCGATTCCTGCTCATCCCACCAACGTTGCTGGGTATCACCTTCATCGTATTCCTGATCACGCGCGTGGTTCCGGGAGGTCCCATGGAGAGGACCCTGCAGGAGGCACAAAAGGCTTCGGAGGGTGGCGGTTCCTCCGGTGGGCAGATGATGGGCGGGCTGGACGAGGAGCAGATTGAGGAGCTGGAGGAGGAATACGGTTATGACAAGACCATTGGGGTTGCTTACCTGCAGTGGCTTGGTGTGCTGCCCCGTGAACGGCTTTTAAGCAAGGCGGAGTTCCGGGCGCTGGGAAAGGACAAGATCGGCGGCAACCTGGTCACCGACCCGGACAATGAGGTGCTGGTGGTATTAAAGGGCAGCGGGAGGCAGGTGATGGTGACCCGCAAAGGCAGCGGGGTGAAAGCTGTTTACGTCAAGAACGATAAGCTTACCGGCGGTGAAGAGGACTTCGGCAACAAGGGTTGGAAGCTGCGCATTGAGACGGTTGGTGACCGCCAGCAGCGCTGGGCACGCCGTAACGGGGAACCCCTCGGCAAGGCACCGCAGGATAAGTATGATGACCGTGTCGTGGCCTACAAGACGGATTTTTCCGGCCTGCTGCAGGGGAACCTCGGTAGCTCGACAAAGTTCAGTGAACCGGTCTGGTCACTGATCAGGGAACGCATTCCGATCGCCCTTTATTTCGGGATCCTGACGATTATCATCACTTACGGAATTTCCCTGCCCCTGGGAATTCTCAAGGCGATCAAGCACCGCACGGCGGTCGATAATATTTCATCAGTTCTCATCTTTATCGGCTATGCAATCCCCGGCTTTGCCCTTGGGGCACTGATGCTGATTCACCTGGGCGCCCGTGGTGGTTGGTTTCCGCTCTTTGGCCTTACCAGCCCTGAGTTCTCGGAGATGGGGTTTCTTGAGAAGGTTGCCGACCTGGCCCACCACACCGTCCTGCCACTGACCTGTTATATCGTGGGCGGGTTTGCCTGGCTGACCATGATGATGAAGAACAACCTGATGGAGAACCTTGCCACCGACTATGTGCGCACGGCGGTGGCCAAGGGGGCAAGTTTCCGCACTGCGGTGTTTACCCATGCCTTCCGCAACTCGATTATCCCGATTGCCTCAACTCTTGGCCAGTTGATCACCATCCTGGTCGGAGGTAGCATCCTGGTTGAGTCGGTTTTTGATATCCAGGGATTTGGCCTGCTGCAGTATCAGGCCCTGCTTGACCGGGACCAGACGGTAATCATGGGCACGTTGACCATTGCCGCGGCCCTGCTTTTGATCGGTAATATCCTCTCGGACATGATCGTCGCACTGATTGATCCACGGGTGAAATTCAACTAGACACAATGTTCCTTAAGCTCAGTGGTCCATTCCTCATCCTTGCCGCCCTCCTGGGCGGCCTGGGGGAATACTACAAGCTGGAATTTCCCACGGTGCGCTTTCCCTTTACCCTGGGCCGGGAAATCAGCTGGCTCTCCCCGTGGTTTGGCTGGCTGTTTATGGCACTGATGCTCGGTGCCGGTATTTGGTGTTGCCTGAGGTTCTGGTCGGGAGATCATTTCACGCCAATTACCAAGCGACGTATTGAGCGCTTCAAGTCGATTAAGCGCGGATATTTCTCATTATTGATCATCAGTTCACTTGGCTTTTTTGCCGCCCTTGACCACGTCATTGTCGGCAAAGAGGCGCTTGCTGTCCGCTATCAAGGGGAATGGTCGTTTCCAGCTTTCACCCGTATCGTGGAGAAGGGGCAGGATTACGGGGTTGAGGGTGACAAGGCAGGGGCACCTGCCGATTTCCGCCAACTCAAGAAGGATTTCCTGAAAACTGCCGGTGGTGACCGGGTCTGGATGCCCCTGATTGCCTATGCCCCGACCGGGGACACCGTGGCCGCTGTCTCCACCGGGCTGAATGAAGAGGAAGGTGTTGTCAGGGAAAGTGATGAGTTGTTTTCCGGGCTTGGCTCAAAAATCTACGATCTGGATAACCCGGCGCGTATGCATTTGCGTTTTCGGTTTCGCAAGGGCCTGAAGGATGGCCCGGCAGATGGCTGGGACGGTGACGGAAACCGCGTATACGGCGCGCAATTCAAGGCCGGCAAGCTGGTGGAAGGTTCACAGTCATGGAATGGGCAGGGTGGTGTGGAGGATTTCCTTGGTCAGCCATCAAGTGGGTTGCGCGTGATTCATTTTTCACCCTCCCCGCCAACCGCACAGCCCGGGCAGCGGCATTTGCTCGGTACCAACTCAAGTGGCTATGACGTGGTGGCTTACCTGTTTGGCGGGCTGCAGGTCAACTTCAAGGCGGCTCTGGTCTACATCCCGCTGGTCTACGCCCTCGGTGTGAGCATTGGCCTGCTGATGGGATTTTTCGGGGGATGGTTT
>CAWVVE010000492.1:0-2473 GCA_963933075.1 uncultured Verrucomicrobiaceae bacterium
GCCATGGAAAAACGCAAGGCTGATAATAAAGATAATGGCTTTGATGCCAAGATCCGCCGTGCCGTAAAAGAACAGGGTGAGAAAAAAGGGATTCAATATAAATCCTGAACCGCAGGATTGGTTACGTTGTTTGTTGATATCCTGAGGGCTTCCCCGGGGTTGCCTTTTGGATGAAAACGGGAATACAGTCCGTTTAACCCTTGAGCGCTGGTGTCTTTGCCGGTTGCCAAGTGGCCATTCCCCCCTAACATACACGCCCCATGATCATCAACGTTGAAAGGCTCCCGGAATGCAAGGCCCTACTGCGTATCGAAGTGCCTGAAAAGGATGCCAAGAGCGAGCGCAAGAACATAGTGGGCCTGTATGCGGCGCAGGCCAAGATCCCCGGGTTTCGCCCTGGAAAAACCCCCTCAAGCATAATCGAGAAACGCTTCAAGGACGGTATCGACAGTGAACTCGAAGAGCGCACTGTAAAGAAAGCCGTGCAGAAGGCGACTGAAACCGAGAAGCTCGATATCATCCGTGTCATTGAGGTCCGTGATCAAAGCTACAATCCCGACGGCACCTACACGGCAACTATTGAGCTTGTCACTGCTCCCGAATTCTCCCTGCCCGACTATAAAGGAATCGAGGTGAAGGTGCCCAGCACTGAGATTACCGAGGAGCAACTCTCCGAGGCCCTGGACCAAATTCGTGAACGCTTCGCTGAATACACTGATATTGATGACCGCGCGGCAGCGATGAATGATTTCGCTGTCATTGATTACAAGGGCAGCATCAATGGAAAAACTGTTGGCGAAGTGCTTCCCTCCGCACCGGCCACCCTGGCCCAGAACAGCGGGTTCTGGTTGCGCATGGCCGAAGACAGCTTCCTTCCCGGTTTCTGCGCCGATCTTGTCGGCGTAAAGGCCGAGGACACCAAGGATATCTCGGTGACTATTCCCGATGATTATCCCGCCGAGGAACTGCGAGGCCATACAATCGACTACGCGGTTGAAGTCAATGGCCTCAAGGAACAGGTCCTCCCGGAGCTTAATGATGAATTCGCCAACAAGGTTGAATCCGGAAAATCACTGGAGGATCTGAAAGATTCACTGCGGGCCCAGATGGAGCAGCAGCGCGAGGGATACCGCAAGGAAATCATCACCAACCAGGTACTCGACAAGATCAATTCCAATATGGATTTCGAGCTGCCAAAGGAGATTGTAATGCGCGAGACACAGAGCCGCGTAAACGATATCGTGACCTCAAACAGTGAACGCGGTATCACCGAGGAGGAAATCGTGGAAAATCAGCAACAAATTATCCAGACCGCAGGTGAACAGGCCAGCCTGAGCGTGAAGACCAGTTTTATCCTTGAGCAGATTGCTGATGCGGAGGATATCAAGGTTTCCCGCGAGGCACTCCTGGGCCGCGTGGCTGAAATCGCAGCTCGTAACAAAACCCAGGTGAAGAAACTCACCAAGCAGCTCGAGAAGCAGAATGGATTCGGGCGTATCTACAATGGGCTGCGCATCCAGAAAACCTTGGATTTCCTCCGCGACTCCGCATCAATCACTGAAGCTGATCCGGATGATGCCCAGGAATAAGCCTGCCCGCAGCAACCAACATCACCGTCTGGCACGGTCTATGGCATAAGGTTCATCGCCGCCGACAGGATATCTGCGCAATGCCCGTGTCCGCCACTTGCGTCCCGCTCCGCCCTGCGCTTGATTATTAGCTCTCGTGCATTTGCGCAACGATCATCATTTTCCAGAACCATACACCAAACAGTCTCAATGCCTGATTTTCCAACCTCAACGGCCACATACTCCTCATCACCCAATATCAGAAACATGGTGATCCCGACGGTCATTGAATCCGATGGCCGTGTTGAGCGCGCTTATGACATCTATTCGCGCCTCCTGAAGGACCGCATTATTTTCATCGGCACAGAGATCGATCCTTACAATCAGATTTCAAACTCTGTAATCGCACAATTGTTGTTTCTGCAGATGCAGGATCCCCAGAAGGACATCAACATGTATATTAACTCTCCCGGAGGATCCGTCTCCTCAGGACTTGCCATCTACGACACGATGCAGTTCGTGACTTGTGACATCAACACCTACTGCCTCGGCATGTGCGCCAGCATGGGCGCTGTCCTGTTAAGTGCCGGCACACCGGGCAAGCGCTTCGCGCTGCCAAACTCCGACATCATGATCCACCAGGTATCCGGTGGAGCCAGTGGCACCGCATCAGACGTGGAGCGAACTGTCGAGCACATGTATTCACTGAAAAAACGCCTGAATAAAATTCTCGCTACGCACACTGGAAAAACTGAAAAGCAGGTCGAGAAGGATGCTGACAGGGATCACTGGATGAGTGCTGCTGAAGCGGCAAAATACGGCTTGGTTGACAAGGTTCTTGAGAATAAAAAAGGACTCCCGGAAACCTCCGGAAAATCCAAATGATCCTGAGGCGAAAATCTACC
>CAWVVE010000493.1:0-2462 GCA_963933075.1 uncultured Verrucomicrobiaceae bacterium
ACTCTCAAACGGCGTGGGTGTAACCAAGAACATCTATATCCCCGGTCCCGGTTGGGATGGGCACTACGTCAATGCCCAGGTCGGCGAGAACCTCATCACCAACCCTGAACCCGGTTCAATCCCCGAGAATTACATCATTGCAAACCTCAGCTTCGGCTCCGACTACGAGATTCAGTATATCCGCCGCTCAAACCTGCTGCCGGAGGGGGAGACTGTACTCAGTCGTGACCAGGCCCTTGAGTTGAAGGACTACATGGACATCATCCACAGTCACTTCAAGTCGCTCTATGGCGGAAACTCGGCCTTTGCCATGGAGATTGAGTTCAAGGTGACCGCGGAGGGTGTCTTTGCCATCAAGCAGGCAAGGCCATGGATTGACTAAGGCAATCCGGTTATTGCAATACCCTGCACTTCTCTACACTCCGCACCACGGCTCACCTTGCAACGATGCGGTAAAAGACCTTTTTCAGTCCGCCGGCAACCTGAAAATCATATGTCGTTGATTGCCCCTGCGAGAGGATGCCGTCATCAATCTCCTGCCACTGACGCAGGTCGGCAGAAGACTCAATTGCGTAGATTGTCCCCGGCGAGGATGTCCAGGTAATGGAGGCGGTCGCCGATTGAGCATTCATCCCGAACCCTGTCACTTGAAGGGCAACACCCTGGCCCGGGATGACAAAGAACTGGTCGCCGGCATAATTGTTGAGGTCAATGGCACCCAGGGATGCGCCGCCGATGAAATTGCCCCATCCATCAGTGCCAAGGTTACCGGTGTCGACCGGCATCGCGCCGAGGAATTGGTTGGAAAGGTAATCATGCCCCTGCCCGTTAATCATCGCACATATCTTGATTTCTCCCCGCGGGTTCCCGATCAGGGACAGCGGAAGCTCAAGTTCAATCCCTGTGAGCACCTGCGCCGCTGCCGTGCTGTTTGCCGATTGCCCCTGTGAGGAGCCAACTCCTCCTGAATTTGAGTTGTTAAATCCAAGCTGCAAGCCGCGCGAGGCGGAAAACGGGCCGCTTGTTCCAAGGGCGGGGGGATTGAAGCTTCCCACCAGTGAGCCGGTATTGCCGGCACCCAGTCCGGCAAAATCGAGGTCAAGTTGACTACCGCCGAAGCCATGGCGCACGATCAGCATGAAATCCGCGGCAAACCCCGCATCGAAGGTGAACCCGTCAAATTTTGCCGCCCAGTTGTCATTGTTCGGGTTCTCCGTCCCGCTGATCCTGTTCTGTCCGCCTTCCACCGAGTCGACAAAAACCTCAAGCTTGTTAAAATTCGCCTCCAGGTTGCCCGTCAGCATAAGGAAAAGACTGTCCCCCTCGATCAGCGCATAAGCCGCATCAAGCTCGCTGCCCGGGTCACCAAATCCCGTCTGGATCTGCTGAATGGCGAGTGCCTCGCCATATTCGGCATCCCTGCTGCCATCGACCTCGACCGCCGATCCATCCCACCCCGTTGCCAACAGGCAACCTGTCGTAATAATGAAAATTCCTGTTCTCATCCTGATGACTTATGCTAAAGAAAAAAATACTGGTTCCCTGTGAAGCAAAAACTACACTGTACCCATATCATCACCAGGCCGCAACCACCCTCTCATGATCCAGACAACAATCAAAGATGCCCTCGCCGGCAACGGCGCCAATGAGACGATCCTCATCCGCGGCTGGGTTCGCACCAGGCGCGACTCGAAGGATTTCTCGTTCCTCGCCATCAATGACGGCTCCTGCCTTGCCAATATCCAGGCGATCGTCGACCAGGGCATCCCCGGCTCCGGGGATATCCAGCAGGCAACGACCGGCGCGTCGGTTGAGATTACCGGCAAGCTGGTGGAGTCACCCGGCAAGGGGCAGGCCTGGGAGCTAACCGCTGAGTCGATGACCTTGGTGGGAACCGCTGATGAAAGTTATCCCCTGCAGAAAAAGGGGCACAGCCCGGAATTTTTGCGCGAGATCGCCCACCTGCGCCCGCGCTCCAACCTCTTCGGCTGCGTGTTCCGCACCCGCTCGCGTCTGGCATACGCCATTCACCAGTTCTTCCAGGAAAGGGGCTTTTATTATATCCACACCCCGATCATCACCGCCAGTGACTGCGAAGGAGCCGGCGAGATGTTTCGTGTCACCACGCTGGATGGCAAGGCCATGGAGGCAGACCTGGAAGGCAAGACGGACTTCTTCGGCAAGCCCACCCACCTGACGGTCAGCGGACAGCTGGAGGGCGAGACCTTTGCCTGTGCATTATCAAACATCTATACCTTCGGCCCGACCTTCCGCGCCGAGAATTCCCACACCACCCGGCATGCCTCCGAGTTCTGGATGATCGAGCCGGAAATGGCCTTCTACGACCTTGAGGCGGACATGACCCTTGCCGAGGAAATGGTCAATTACCTGATCAGAGACACGCTGGAGCACTCGGCAGAGGATCTGGGACTGTTCGGGAAGTTCGTCGACAAGGAACTCAT
>CAWVVE010000494.1:0-2451 GCA_963933075.1 uncultured Verrucomicrobiaceae bacterium
GCAGCAGCCAGTGCGGTCAGCGAGGAGACGACACGAAGGTCTATTGATCGTGGGTATACCTGGCCGACATTCTTTGCCGCTCTTGGCATCCCCAGGTGATTGATGACTCTTGACTCAAGCTCGGCGACCTTGGCGTCATCCCCCTCAAACAGGGCGATTTGGTCGAGCTGGGTGCCGACGGCACCTTTCAGTCCCCGGGCAGGATAGCTTGCTGCTATTTCCTCGAGGTTGTCGAGGGCGTCCAGGAGTTCCTCCCCGAACATTGCGACGCGTTTGCCGAGCGTTGTTGTCTGGGCGGCAACGTTGTGGGTGCGTGCGGAGATGTAGAGTTTCTTCCATTCCTCCGCGCGGCTTGCCATTGCCGAAAGCGCGGCGGCGGTTTTTTCACGGATGACCTTCAACGACCGGTAAACCTGTAACTGTTCGACATTTTCAGTGAGGTCCCGACTGGTCATCCCCTTGTGGATATGCTCGCAACCTGCCAAGTCACAGAATTCCTCGATCCTTGCCTTTACGTCATGACGGGTGATTCTCTCGCGGCGCATGATGGAGTCGATGTCGACCTCATCCTTTACCTTTTCATATGCCTTGATGTCATCGCCGCTGATATTCAATCCTAGTTCCGCCTGCGCCTTCATTACCGCAATCCAGAACTCGCGTTCCAGAATCACTTTGCCTTCGGGGGACCAGATGGATTGCATCGGTGCGGTGGCATAGCGCTCGGCGAGGACGTTCGGGATGCTGGACATGTTAGGTGGACTTTTCACAGTGAGTTTGGCGCAAGCATTTGCGCATGCAAGCCCAGTCGTTGGGATGTTGCCGATTTTCCCGGAAATCCGGCAGAATTTTCAGTCGAAGCTGATGCCGGTGAGTCTTGCAATGTCACGCAATTCCTCGACTACGGGAATTACCAGTGGAATACCCTCCTTGGAACGAATTGCCTCGGCTTCCCTCTCCGGATCTCCCGGGATCAGGGGACCATGGCTGCCCGGTGCAGGGGCGCTGCTGCGCAGGGTGCGGATGTATTCATCGGTTTGTTGCTTGAATTCATCAGCATCAATGAAGGCATCGATACGCATAGCTCCAAAAAAGTGGCCAATGCCCCTGCCTACGCTGCGCTCCGGGATTTCCTGTCGCAGGGCGAAGGGCGGAGTAAATGGTCCCCAGTTTGCTCCGCTGAGCACGGCACAGAGGAAATCCACCATGATTGCCATTGCGTAGCCTTTATGTCCTCCGGATTCGCGCCGGGATCCCAACGGCAGGAGAGCACCGCCTTCAATCATTGCCTCCGGGCTTGTGGTGACGTGTCCGTCCTTGTCGATGGCCCATCCATCCGGAATGGGCTGCCCTTTTCGTTTTGCGATTTCAATTTTTCCGTAGGCTGCGGCACAGGTGGCAAGATCGATGACAATGGGGGGTTCCTCTTTGCCGGGGAAGGCGATAGCAATCGGGTTGGTGCCGAGCATTCGTTCTGCTCCCCAAAGCGGGGCGACAAGTTTTGTGGTATTGGTCATCGACCAGCCAATCAGGTCGGCCTCGAGGGCTTTCAATACATAGTAACCGGCAATTCCGTAGTGGTTGGTGTTGCAGACACTGACCCAGCCAGTGCCAACCTCGGATGCCTTGCGCATGGCAATGCTGTTGGCCTTGGGACCGACGACCAATCCCAGCCCGTTGTCACCATCTACTGTCGCCGTTGAGGGCGATTGCCGTATTATCTTCACCTCGGGAGTTGGATTGATCCGTCCCTGATCAAGCATGTCAAAATAGGTGTGCAGGCGGGCAACCCCGTGTGAGTCAATACCGCGCAGGTCACTTGAGGCCAATACCTCGGCGGCTACCGAGGCATCCTCCTCCGGCACCCCGAAATGCATGAAAGTGCACCGTGAAAACTCAATGAGTTGTTCCACGGGATAGGTGATTGTCTCGACTTCAGGCATCGTGTTAATCTCTCCTTCTTAGGGTTGCTTGAGAAGTAAAAATCCGGGAAATTTTCCCGGTGAGTGCAATTGCCAAAGGATCATTCGGCAAGGTCGTCACCGATCATTTTACCGATATTCAGCGCGGCGGTGGCTGCCGGGGAGGGGGCATTGCAGACGTTGAGGATGCGCCCGTTTCGGGAAAGGTGGAAATCGTCCACCATTGACCCGTCATTACCAACGGCCTGGGCCCGCACACCTGCGGGGGCGGGCACAAGGTGATCTGATCTGATTTCCGGAACCAGCCGTGACAGGGCCTTGACGAAGGCCCGCTTGCTTAACGAGCGCCACATTTCACCGACTCCGGTTCGCCAGTATTTTGCCGCCAGCCTGAGAAATCCCGGGTAGGTTAGGGACTCGATCAGCTCGGCGGGATTGATTTTCAGCTTACCGTATCCTTCGCGGGCAAAGGCCAGCACGGCGTTGGGACCGCACTCGACACCGCCGCCGATCATGCGGGTGAAATGCACTC
>CAWVVE010000495.1:0-2445 GCA_963933075.1 uncultured Verrucomicrobiaceae bacterium
TTGGCACCGCTGAGGTTGGCACCGCTGAGGTCGGCACCGCTGAGGTCGGCACCAGGTCCAATCTCATACGTATTACCATTCACAGTGATCGTCCCACTCCTGAGACCCGTTTCAGGATCGGTGACCAGTTCAGCCGCAACAGGCAGCGCGGTTAAAACAAACAACAGGGCAAAGGCATTGAGCGTTTTCATGCCGCAACCCTAGCAAAACCCCCGGCTGCTGGCAATGCTAGAACCTTACGCCCCTAAAGCCCGAACGCCGGCAGCCGCTGGTAGAGCGCTTGCAAGGTGACGCGCGAGTTGGTAAGATCAGGCATACAAAAACGTCGCATCGTTAAGCTATGCTCAACCGCTTCAATTGGGTCAATCGCCCTCGGGCTTTTACTGATGCTTGCCGCACTCGCTCCGAACCCAAGCAACACATGGGGAGAAACCGCCAGTAATTGCCTGCCTCAAGCCATTCTGATCGCAGCAGGCCTCATTGCTCTCGCTATTTGCGGTGTTGAGGGACGTGAGGAATGATAAATTGAAAGCCTTTTTTACGTCTATTCTCGGTTGGTTTGTCGGCCTATGGATTAATTGGATAAGAGACGTAAGAAGTAGACGCAAAATAGCCCGGCTCGAAAAGAGCCGCGCCCGGCAACAACATCAAGCTGGGTAATCCCCCTAAAGCCCGAACGCCGATAGCCGCCCGTGGACACCTCTTGCCACCCGCTCGCCCAATACATCCGCATAAGGATTAATTCCCGGGGCCATTATCAATCCAATCCTTCAGGTATGCTTGATCCTCTTCGCTCAGGGAATCGATCGGAACAGTAAACTTCCTGTTGTCATCCCTGATGAGGTTCACCTTGTTGCCCGACACCGAGACCGCCCTAGCCTTGATAGCAGTTCCGGACTTGTTGGTAAAGACCCTTAATGGCCCAGGGTTTGCCAACCCCTGTTCGCACCAGCAGGGCAGTGCCTGGAGGGGAATATCAGGCCCCTTATACTGAACGCTCAGGGCTTCCTCCCCACTGCCCTCGAAGAAGAAAACATCAATCCTCCTCCATCCCTTGCGAAGCTGAAGTTCGCCGGACTTTGTGACCGGCGGATGGATCCCATTGTTATCGACTATAAGCTGTCCATCGACGAGCAATGCACTCCCGTCATCGCTGGTGGTCTGGAAGGTATAGAGCCCGGGCTCCCTGACATCCAGATATCCTGTAAAGGCCAGGGCATAACCATCCGGTTTGTCAGCCACTGCCAGGCTGAAGTCATCGGCAATTCCCGTCTTGAGGGCCTTGAGGGTTCCGAAATCGGGTAAAGTCGCCCAGGATCCCTCATAATATTTGTAGCTGACACCCAAGCTGAGTGTTTTTACCCCATACTTACGAGGCTCGGCCTTGCTGAAAATTGCCTCGGCAACACTGCTCATGACACCATCACTCCTGTAGAACCTGGCACGCATGGCAGTGGTCTTGCTGATCGCGATGGGTTTAGTGTAGATCGGTGATGTTTTTTCCGGCAGGGAACCATCAAGTGAATAGTGGATACTGCCGTTGCCTTCTACTACCTTCAGGGTGATGGCCGAAGTGTTTTTAAAGAGCCTCTTGCCGCTGATTTCCGGGGCAGTGCTGCCGGTGCGGAACGGAAAGGCCGGAAGCCCGTCGCGGTTCTGCAGGTTGGTGTTGGACAAATGGTGCCAACCAAGACGAACCAGGGAAGGCTTGGGAACCTTCTTGCTTGCCACCAGCACGGTATTGCCATCGATCAGGGCCTTGGCCGGGTAAAACTTTCCTTCCCCGGCAATCTCGAAGCCGTTAACCGGCTCATTTTTCCGGGCACTCAAACCGGAACCTACATTATCAAAGCTCACCCTGATCATGTGTCCCTCAACCTTCATCGACTTGAAGGTCGGGCCACTGAATGTGACATCCCGAGCATAATCCTTCGCAAGCGCCCAGAGAGCCAACCTCTCCCCCACTCCACGCTTGTTACGGGGATGCACCGGGTCGCCGCCGATATCGTTGGTGGAGACAATGCCTGTATTCTTGACACTGAGTGTGCGCGCCTGCGCTTCCCAGAACAGCGGCAGGTTGCCTCCCAGGCCGGGAGCCAATTGCACAAGGTAGAAGGGAAAATCACCCTGTTTCCAGACCTGGCGCCAGGAATCGATAAGGCCCTTCTGTTTACCGAAATAATTTGCCAGGTCTCCTGCCCAGAAATTCGTCTCACCCTGATACCATATCGCGCCGCGAATCCCGTAGGGTATGACCGGGGCTATCATCCCGTTATACCAGAAGGCCTGCCCTGAATGCGGCGAAAACTGTTCAATGGGCATTCCACCCACCGCCGCCGCTACCAGCCCGACAGTAACATCAAGATCCTTGGCGAGTTTTCTGCCGAAGAAGAATCCAGTACCGGAAAAACCAGCTGCCGCTTCCGGAGAAGACACCGCCCATGT
>CAWVVE010000496.1:0-2435 GCA_963933075.1 uncultured Verrucomicrobiaceae bacterium
GTCGTATTGAAGTATTTCGTGGGCGGATGAGTCTCTAGTAGGTGAAAGCGACACCACGTGTCGCCAGAAGAAGCTTCACAAGTCTTCGGTGTCCTGTGCAGTAAAGAAACCGTTTGTCACGTATAGATCCTGCCACCCGTCATTGTTGATGTCTGTGAATCCTGATCCCCATGCCCAGCGTCCCATGGTGACACCGGCATCGAGGCTGACGTCTTTAAATGTACCCTTGCCAGTGTTTTCAAAGAGAGTGTTACCACGGGCATGTCGTTGCAGGTGTTTGCGAGATAGATCATCCGTGCCCGGTTTAAACTGCCGCTGAAAGGTTATACGGTTTCCCGCCGCGGAAAACATGTTGCTCACGTAGAGGTCGGTCCATCCATCGCGGTTGTAGTCGCCCCAACTCACGGACATACCGGCGGAGATGTCCTCTACTCCAGCCTGGGCAGCGACATCGGTGAATCGTCGATTTTCACCCTCAATGAGTTCGTTGCGGTAGAGGTTGTTGCGGCCGAAGTCATTGGCCACATAGAGATCCTGATCCCCATCATTGTCGTAATCCTCCCATGTCGCGGCAAAGCTGAAGCGCCTGTTGTTTATATTCATCCCGACGGCTTCAGTAATGTCGGCAAAGAGCCATTTCCCGGTGTTCTCAAGCATGAAATTGCGCGCACCGTTGTTGGCATCGTGATAAGGCACAGGGTTGGCAAATATGTCACCCGGATTGGTTTTCCCGCGTGGGGAGTATCCGCAGACAAAGAGGTCCAGGTCACCGTCATTATCGAAATCGGCGGTGGCAATAGATTGCGGCCAGGAATTGATTTCCACCGTTGTGGTCAGGGTGAATTTTCCCAACCCGTTATTCTCGAACAAGCCAAGGGAGTATTCCAGCCCGATGACCATGTCTTGATCTCCGTCGTTGTCGAAATCGGCAAACAGGGCACTGCGGCTTCCATCCAGCCAATTGAGCCCTGATGTCGATGTGACATCGCGCAGTGTCCCGTCCTGTTTCCTTAAGTACAGGAGATTGGGTAACCCTGCAGGCTGGCAGATGTAAAGATCCTCAAGGCCGTCCCCGTTGGCATCTCCAATGGAAATGCCGTGGTTGCCCTGATGGATATCGAAGGCAACGTCCAGGTTTCCGTACCAGTAGTCGGATCCATGTAGCATTTGATCACGGAAGCTTGGTTCATTACCCATGAGCGAATGGGTGGCATTGGTAAACCCGGGCAAAGCGCTTGTGTAAATGACTTCTTCAAAAGCGCTAACTGTTATTGTGCTCAGCAAAGGGTTTGGATTCCCGCCTTCCTTCACCCAGGAGCAATTCCAAGTGAAGGTGTGCTGGAGTTTTTGCCGTGGTTGGACGCATATGGTCTCAAAGAGGACCACTGTCTTGGCTGTTTTTGCGGAGGTTTCAACGCGGACAATTTTGAATTCAGCCTTTATTTGCTCGCCGGCCCCGGGCCCAATGTGTTCTACAAATTGAGAAAGGCTCTGCTGGAAGCCTGCTGGTTCCTTGTGGATGGGCGTTCCAGGGTTTTTTGATGGGCTTCGGGATACGGAAATGGCGTCATCCTTGAATACTTCCACGGTATCTGGCCTTAGCGGCGGGCCGTGATAGCCGGTGCTGACACATGAGGTTATGCCTCCTTGAACCTCATCGAATGAACCACGGTTGGCGAGTGCGCCGACAATCTTATGGAGTTGTGCCTCGACGGCTTTGGTGAAGGCTTCCGAGGTCCATTTTTCATCGGCGTAAGGATTGGTTTTTGAGAAGAGTTCGGCAAGGGGCGCATCCGGGTTGCGCTCAGGAAGACCCGGGATCGTTGCCAGCGGTACCGTGTCCCTTTGCTCCAGGGCGGGGGGATCCTGTCCCTTCTCGTCTTTTTGGCTGCATCCCGTATTGAGAGACAGCAGGACGAGGGTTGTGAAAATGACAGTCTTTAACGGGCCGATCTTCATGTTGAGAAAGGGCTGGTTATCGCTAAGGGGGAAAGGTGGATGGGGCTCCTGATAAATCCGGTTCAGATCATCAGAAAGTCAGTCTTTGGCCACATGCATCCAGCCTGCGACCTCCTTGGCATAATAGGTGAGGACGGCGGTGGCTCCGGCACGGTGAATCCCGGTCAGGCTTTCCCGGATGACATCCTCCCTGTTGATCCATCCTGCAGCCGCTGCGCTTTCAATCATGAGATATTCTCCGCTTACCTGGTAGGCAGCAACCGGCACGTCTACATTTGAGGCAACCAGAGCCAATACATCCAGGTAAGGGCCGGCAGGTTTTACCATGATCATGTCAGCACCTTCATCAATGTCGAGTGAGGCCTCACGAAGCGCCTCGCGGGCATTGGCGGGATCCATCTGGTAGGTTTTCTTGTCGCCCGCCTTGGGCGCAGAACCCAGGGCGTTGCGAAAAGGTCCATAGTAAGCAGAAGCGT
>CAWVVE010000497.1:0-2434 GCA_963933075.1 uncultured Verrucomicrobiaceae bacterium
GCTATTGAATGGATGAAGATACTGTGTTTGGGAGGCGCTTGTTCGTTCCAGTTGCGCAGATAGTTGGCGAAGGAAATATCGTCCTTACCTTTACCGCTATTAAGGTATGCGACAGCTGGCCAGTGCTCAGGGTTGGTCTCGAAGGAACTTAGGAGGGCGAGTGCCACCCGGCCGTTTATCGGGCGGTCAGTCGGATTGTTACTGAGAGCCTCCGCGTTTTCCTTGTAGAAATCCACAAGCGTCATGCCATCAGGCATGGCGAATTGTTCCTCCAGGTCGCTGACATAGTCATGGATTGACTCGGAGTATCCTTTCCAGTTCGGATAGGGAGCATTGGTTTTCCAGTCCTTGGCCATTGCCCGCAGGGAGAACATCGAGGCAAGCTCACAAAGGGCCTCCTCAAACCACAGGTTTCTTTGGTTGCCGGGGCGGAAACGGCACAGCACATGGCAGAATTCGTGGGCTATCTGGTAGGAATACTGGCACCAGAAGCGATTGCCCGTATTGAGCTCAACGATGACTTCACCGCGAAGGTTACGCTTAAAGAGAGTGATGGGACCGGTGTTATTACGACGGACGTAGATCACCTCTTTTTCCTTCAAGTCAGCAAAGTGCCGATGTATTGAGTCACAGGAAGAGTGCAACACAGCCTTGATGTCATTGAGTGAGGCTTCTCCCCAACCGGTCTTCTCCAGATGAATCTGGTAGCCGCGGGTGCCATTTTGGGCCGATGCCGCTGAGAGCATCACAAGGGCTATCATAAAGGAAATTCTCGTCTGCATGTTCAAGGGATGGAATTGAATGGTTTCTTTGCGGGAACCCGGGTCTGCAGCGTCAGCTTGCGGTCAGGCTCGCGGCCAAAGCCGGCGATATTCAGGGCGTCATCGGCAGCCTCAATGCTGGCATAGGAGTTGTCCTGTGTGTCGAGCATTCCTCGAAGCGTGAGGTAGTGGATGCCGTCACGCTGGGCGTAAGCACCTGCATGATTGTGACCGTTGACCCAGGCGACAATTGTGCCGGCGAAAGGCTTGAGCGTCTCGAGTAACTCGGAGTCGTTCCAGAGGTTGTGGCCGCGCCCGCGGGGAAAAATCGGGAAATGGTTAAAAAGGATCACCCGTTCCCCGGCATCACGGGCCGATGTGATCCTTGATACCATCCACTTGATCTGGGTTTTTCCCATTCCTCCACAGTAGTTAGGAGGGAGTTCCTTGAGATTCTTCCTGTAGGTGACCGAGGCAGCATCCTCCTTCGAACCTTCCGGGTGGGCGTAGGTGCTTAACTCATTGCCGTCAAGAACGATGAATCGCCAGCCCTTGACCTTAAAATCGTAATATCGCACCGGCATTCCAAGCTTGCCCATCACGTCGCCTTTTTCTGCATCTTTTACCGAGAAGTCGTGGTTACCAAGCAGGTGGTATCCCGGAGGTCGCAGCGAGCGGAAGATGGGGCCGACCACATCAAAGCTTGCCCAGTCACGGTCGATGAAATCACCCAGGTGGATGATGACATCCAGGGATTCTCGATAAAGGTGCTCTACGGCCGCAGTGAGTTTTTCCTTGGCGAGCCTGTAATGGCGGGAGCTCTGGGCCGGGACATTGGCGAACTGACAGTCGGCAATAGCCCCGAAGCGCAATCTCTGCCTTGCAGCCGAAGGACCAGCCTTGGCCGGCTTGTGGTAGTCATCCCCGGCATCGCTGCTGGCACATGATTGCTGCCATTGCTTCAATTTTAAATGAAGCTCCCTGACCAGTGGTTGATGATCGGCGGCAATGTTCTTTTTCTCGTGAGGGTCATTGATCAGGTCATAGAGTTCCAGCTGTATCGATCCCGCCTTCGGCAGGGTATTTTTTTTCTTCTTGTTCGCCTTTGGGGAGACCAACTTGAAGCGGTGGGTGACATAGGAAGCCGTTCCGGCACTCTGAAAGCCGATACCTCCCGGGCGTTCTTTGAGCTTGCCCTCCGTTACAGGGCGCAGGTCGATGCCGTCGGTCGGCCGGGCATCGGGCATTTTCATTCCGATTGCGCCGAGGATGGTCGGCAGGCAGTCAATTGTCCCGGCGGGGAAGTCGGTGCTGCTTCCCGGCTTTATAACCGCAGGCCATTCCAGTAGGCCCGGGACGCGGACCCCTCCCTCATAGAGGCTGCGCTTGCGACCGCGGAAGCCGCCGGTTTTCCCCGGGGCGGAGTCATTGCCCTCAGGACCGTTGTCAGAGGAAAACCAAAGCATTGTGTTGTTGGCGACACCTGCATTTTTCAAGGTCTTGCGCAGGCGCCCAACCTGTTCATCCATTGCGCTGATACAGCCGTAGTAGTGTTTTTTATAGTCATCAAACCCCTTATACATGGCGGCATGCTTCGGGCCGGCGACAACGGGAAGGTGGGGGGTATGAAACCAGACAACAGCGAGAAACGGTTGCCCGGCCTTTGCAGCTGA
>CAWVVE010000498.1:0-2421 GCA_963933075.1 uncultured Verrucomicrobiaceae bacterium
CACCCACGGCAATTACACCCATTGAAACCTTGGCAGCGAGGTTAAGTTCCGGGGGCGACTTTAAGTCGATAATCTCCCGGGTGTAATCCTCGGGAACTGTTGATGCGTCCAGGATACTAAAATTACAACTGCCAAAATAACCGTTGGATGTGCGGAAGGCCACACGTCTCCCATCAAGCCCTAGTGCTGCCAGGCGGGATGGTTCATCCCCGAGGTAAGCAAATGGTATCCCATAGGATTCGGCAAGGATGGCAACGTGAGAATTGGGAGTGGTTGGTGTAAGGGTCAGGATTCCCGCAACAAACGGGAGTTCCGAAGGCACCAAGTCGGTAAGCAATATATCAGAGGGCAACAAATCACCATTGGCATAAGCAGCCTCGATCTCATCATGGGCAAAGTAGCGTAGACGGCCAAGTGCCCAGCCGCTGACATAACACCCCCCCTGTCCTGACCATCGGTCGGGCTCAACCAGGGAAATCCCATGGCCTTCAAAATAGTCAGAATCCGCACGTCTAGCGGCCACATGGGCGGCCGTTGGCATATAAAACCCCTGCCATTGCTCCCCACGCCCGATGCTGGACTCCACGACTTCATAAATATAACGCAACATCTCGCGCGGGTAAGGTTCTTCACCTACCACCTGGATCGCAAACTCATTGGTATAAGGAGCCACAAGGACTGCTCCGAGAACGGCCTGCTGCCCCTCACGCGACAGGGTTACCGAATCGAACTCGCCGGCCGACATCCCGATGAAAGGCGCCAACAGTTCACTGGCAAAGTTGTAGTGAAAGAGATACTTGCTTGAGTCCTGGAAATACACACGGGTGCAATCATCAATGATGATCACGAACTTGACCCACTTCACCGTCACGAATGACTCGCCGAGGCTCTCGGACAAAAACGGCTCCTCCGGTAATGTCAGTTCATTCTTCCAGCTTTGATTGGGCGCGATTGCAGGGGGAATCGACTCAACCACACGGAAAAGACGGGCCCCTGCCGGCATCTCGGCAACCGCATCCCACTGCGAACTGCCCTTGTTCGCGGCGGCTATGGCCCATGGCCCGGAGCCGTCATTAAACTCAACGCGCTGCGAACGTGAAGAAAGCCCGGTAACCTGAAGCACCAATCCCTGGTCGGAGTAACTGAAATCCAGCGCCGGTTCAGCAACGCAGGGCTTCGCCGCGAAGATACTCACGGCCATTGGAAAAATCAGCCAGCCTCTCATCACCTCTAATCTTAACCCCTATCATGAATCATCGCCAGTGAACATTACGCCACAGCAACTCCTCGTCATCGAAAACAAAATCACCATCAAATTTGTCTCCCCTGAGAAGCCCCGGCAGCCAGTAGCGATCATCACTCCACATCTTGTCGTATGGCACCTCATCAACCGGACACCAGAAAGGGTCAGCCTCAGCAGTCTCGTGTGCTACCCCATCAAAATCAAAGGATCGGAAAACAACGCAGTGCAGGGCAAGGCGGTCACCGTGAATGAACTGAAAGCGTAATACTCCCATTTCCTCAGGGTTGCGCACCTCAATGCCCACCTCCTCAGAAACCTCCCTGACTGCCGCTTCTGCTACCGTCTCGCCAGGCTCTATCTTGCCCCCGGGCGCATTGATCTTGCCGCAACCAAGCCCGCTCTTCTTGTGAATTAAGAGGATTTCCCTTTCCCTATGCAGGAAAAGCAGGGTCGCCCGCATACTGGGCTGCCAGTTTATCCAGTCTATAGCCAAAGGATTAAACTGGGATTGATCTTCCTTCATGAGGCCGTTGAGATAGAATAATAAAACTTTAACGGCTGGCGTCGATATTAAATTTTCTTCGCAGTTCCTCCCCCGGGATGACCCTCATTTACACCTCGGATATTCTCTGCAAGCTGCAGACCTCTCTGGCAAGATGCCCGACAAGGAACCTCTACTATTCGATGCCAAGGCAACCGGCGCGCTCTATCCCCTTAACCAACCCCATGGCCTTGTTCACTGTTTCATTGAATTCGTAATCAGGGTCAGAATCAGCCACCACTCCCGCACCGGCCTGCACATACGCCCTGCCGTCTTTAACCACCGCCGTTCGCAGTGCAATGCATGAATCATGATTGCCATCAAAACCAAAATACCCGACGGCACCGGAATAGGCACATCGCTTGCTCTTCTCCAATTCATTAATAATCTCCATCGCCCGTATCTTCGGTGCTCCACTCACCGTCCCTGCAGGAAAAGTTGCACGCATGACATCATAAGCATTCTTCCCGGGCGCCAACTTGCCGGTCACATTCGAGACGATATGCATCACGTGGCTGTAGCGCTCGACAATCATGAAATCCTCGACCCGCACGCTCTCATATTCCGAGACCCTGCCGACATCGTTACGGGCAAGATCAACAAGCATGATGTGCTCTGCCCTCTCCTTGGGATCAGC
>CAWVVE010000499.1:0-2414 GCA_963933075.1 uncultured Verrucomicrobiaceae bacterium
GGTCGTCGCATTAACATCCTGGGGGACAAGGGATCAGTGAAAGGCATCATCGGCAACACAGCCATCCACCTGCGCAAGGATTCACTGGGAAATGAAAAGGCGCCAAAAATTCATGAACTTTATGTCGATGTCGGCGCATCTTCGGCCAAGGACGTCAGCAAACTCGGCCTTCGTGTCGGACACCCCGCTGTCTATGCCGATGAACCGGAGGAGTTCGCCAGCGGTAGGATTGTCAGCCGTGCCCTCGATAACCGCATCGGCGGATATATCATCGCCCAGGTCATCGCCAAGCTGGCAAAAGGCAAGACCAGGCCGGCCGCCACTCTACAATGCGTCAATGCCGTGCAGGAGGAAATAGGGGGTCACGGAGCAACGATGATTACGCGGCGACTGATGCCTGATGTTGCGGTTTGCCTCGATGTCACCCATGCCACTGACACCCCAGGAATCAGCCATGCCATCCACGGTGAAGTCAAGTTTGGTGGAGGCCCGAGCCTCACCCACGGCACCTGCAACCACCCGAACGTCGTAAAGCGCCTGATGGAAGTTTCCAAAAAGGCAAAAATCCCCATTCAGCACGAATCCAGCTCCCGCTACAGCGGCACTGACACTGACAATATCTCCTATACCGGTCACGGCATACCAAGCGCGCTGATCTCGTTGCCCCTGCGCTACATGCACTCGGTGGTCGAGGTCGTTGACCTCGGGGATGTCGAGCAGGTCATTGACGTGCTCGTTGCCTTTGTGCGTTCCCTGAAGGCAGGCGATGACTTTGCCCTCAAGCTGTAGAAGGCAACCACCCTCAATGGCTGACAGCTGCCAAAATGAAGAACCTGCCTGAAATTAACCACTGCAGCCCGAACCGCAAGGCCTACTGGTGCGCTGCCTGCAAGGCACACAATACGTTCGACATTAAGAGTAGTGGATCAGGCACCAATACGACGTGGACCTATCACTGTAAGGCCTGCCGCTTCTCGATGTTCAATCCCGCCGATGTGTATCCATGGAAGAATGGACTGTTTGTTTTTGTGGGTTTGTGCTTTCTCATCGCTGTTCCCATCGGGCTCATATGCTTGGTCATTGGGGACACGGATTCTAATTTTTTCAGCATCTCCTTAATCCTGGCGGGGTTTGGAGCTTTCTTTGGCTGGATCGCGTGGATGATGCATAAGTCTATGAAGCAATGGAACGCCTGGTTTGCAACTCAACGCAGGAAGCTCCCGGAGCGGCTGACACAGGAAGCCCTGAGCCATCCTTTCCAGCCCGAATACGACAGCAGCGACGACTTTAACGAGTGGGCGGAACAGTTCCTTGCTCCTGAGGAATTGGAGCAACTACATGTAAAATACGGTCGAGGACTGTTTATCCCGACTAATCAATAAAATTGATCTTTCCTGCCGCCTTGTCCATCGCGGCATGTTGCTCGTCAGTGCATGCGGAATCCGTCGGGGCATCGGCTTGCTCTTCGGTACCGCCCACGAGGTTCTCCTGCAGCAGGTAAGCCTCAACCTCATCACCGCTCACGTCCGGGAGCATCACGTCATTAACAACCACGCAGGGTGAAAGGGGTTGACCACTGCGCTGTTCCATTTCCCAGCGGAATGCCGGGTTGGCAATAATGTCCTTTTCCTCGAAGTCAAGGGAGTGCTTGCGCATGATGGCACGAACTCCCTCACTCCAGCCGCAATGTGTTTTCAGGTAAGCGGTAATCTCAATGTTGTTTTCCGGCATAGCTTTCTTGTTAAAGGCTCGACTATAAATCTCTTCAGGCAATCAATCAAGGGGCAGCTTAATTTGAATGTTGCCCAATCCCCTCCCGGCGACGACCTTGAGAAATAACCTACTAAGCATTCCAATCAATTGTCAATGACCTTCCCACTCCCTCCAAGGGCAATTTGCAGCACAGCAATAATAATAATGGCCCTCACCATGCTGAGGGCACTGAGCGCAGAGGAACCTGAGTTCTCCCGGGCACCCTACCTGCAGCTTGCCACTGAGAACTCCATCCGGATTGTCTGGCGCACTGAACGGGAAATCACCCCGGTCGTTCGCTATGGAAAAGACCCTGCCAACCTGGCCCTGCTCTCCAAACCGGGAAATATTGTGACCCGAACGACCGACAAGGGGCAATCCGGCGGACCCCCGCCCCTACATAGCGCCCCCGATGGCACCCGCCAGTTTGAGGCAACAATAAGCGGCCTGGAACCGGAAAGTGCCTACCACTATGCGATCTTTGATGGCGACAATCGACTCACTCCCGAGGATTCAAGCTACCGCTTCAAGACTCACCCGGTGCCGGGCACCCCAAGCCCCCTTTACTTCTGGGTAGTTGGTGACTCCGGGACCGGCGGAGTCAACCAGGCCAAGGTGCATACGGCGATGCGCGATTACAATAAGGCGCAAAACAAACAGCT
>CAWVVE010000500.1:0-2410 GCA_963933075.1 uncultured Verrucomicrobiaceae bacterium
GGATCTGGGGATCCATCCTTCATGGCAGGAGGCGGATGGCGTTCGTGTTTCCTGCACTCAGGAGAGTGGAGTGGAATTGTTGCTGGATGCGATCTTCAAGGTTGCAGGCCTTGCCGGATTTGAATTTGGCAGTGAAATGATTGCGGTTAACGCCCGCCATCGTGATTGCCTGGAACGTGCCTGCAACTACAGTGAAAAGGCTGCCGAGGTTTTGAGGTCGGGCGAGTCACCAGAGTTTGTTGCCATTGATTTGCGTGAGGCACTTGATGCTGTCGGCAGCATTGTCGGCAAGGTGGACTCAGAAGAGCTTCTGGGAGAGATTTTCAGCTCCTTCTGCATTGGTAAATAGGTGTTATTTCAGGCGCTTATAAGTCAATTTCCATTTATGACGTAAAAACAGGCAGGAAAGCCGATAAATTGTATCCTCTAGGGCTTCACGGGTTTTCCCCGGGTTGATTTGTCCAATGGGCGGGGGGTCTTAGAGGCGATTTTCAGGCTTGTGCTGGTATTGTCCCTGTATGCTACGGAAGGTTGGCCGTCCGGTGAATAAGACAGCGAACTGAACCATCCCACGTCTCCCTTGCGATCAAGACTTTCAAGAACCCAGGATTTCCCTGAGCTTGTGGCCAGTTTTAAGTCCCCGTTAGTGGCATCATAATAGGAGATCGTCGGTTGCCCACCTGGGGCATGCTTGAGGGAAGTGTATTGCCCCACATCGCCTTCCCGGTCGACAATGGAAACGATCCATTCCGTGCCGTTGAAGCTGGCGTATTTCAGGTTTCCCTCGCCGTTGTCCCTGTATGCTATTGAAGGAAGTCCGGCCGGGGAATAGTCAAGGGTATTGTGCCTGCCAACGTTGCCGGCTTGATCAATTGCCTTGATGCTCCATTGACTGCCGTCAAAACTGGCGAATTTGAGGTCGCCGTTGGTGGTGTCATAATAAGCAATGGAGGGATGACCGTCAGGGGCATGCCCGAGAGAACTGTATTTACCAACGTCTCCTTCTGAGTCGATGACCTGCACATTCCATTGGCTGCCGTCAAAGCTGGCGAATTTGAGGTTGTTGTTGGTTAGGTCATAATAGGAAATAGAAGGCTGCCCGGTATTGCCAAAACTCAGTGAGGTGGAGTGGCCAATGTTGCCTGATTTGTCCACGGTGTGCTGAGTCCACTCCTCATCTTCGAGCATTGTGAATTTCAGTTCACCGTTGACAAGGTCAAGATAGGAAATCGCCGGATGGGCCTTGGGCGAAAAGCGCAGCGACGGGCTGGATCCAACATTTCCGGTGCTTGCGATGGTAATGATTCGCCATTTTTCGTCCTTGAGTGTTGCGAATTTCAAGTTGTTGGTAATGTCATCAAAGTAAGCGATGGCAGGCTGCCCTGCCCGGGTATGGGCCAGTGATGCCTGAGCCCCAAGAATGCCAAGAGAGTGGTCGATTTCAGTTAGCTCCCAGTGCATTGCCGCAGAGGGTTGAGGAGCTTCTTTCGGGAAATATTTCCCAGGGGTAATGTCTGTTCCTGCGACGGAAATCACGAGTGCCGCTTGAATTTCCTTTTCCACGATCAATGCGCCGTTAAGCCTGCCTTGCCGCGTTAATTTCAACTTAATCTTGTTTAACCTTGCAACATGGTTCTCTGTTAGTGTTTCAAGTTTTTCCCTTTGTCCCGCACGGAATTGGTCTTGCTTGTCCAGGACAATCCTCTGCGCGGCGGCAATTTCCGCCACTTTCGAGTTCACTGTTGAGGGCAGTCCGCTTGCTCGTGCCATAGATCTGGCAGCAAGGGCTTTTTCGAGGTTTCCTTCCCCTGCGAACTTCTTCTGCAATTGTGCCATCCGGATCCCGTATTGTTCCTGCAGCTTTGTCATTGGACGTGTCCATTCCTCTTCGGTGACCTGGATTGACAGGGTTTTATAATGTGCGCGCAGGCCCTTAATCTCCTTGTCCTCCTCTGGTGATAATCCGGCGAGGGGCGATAGATTGTCGGCACCTGAAACCGGGATTATCGTGATTACTGCCAAGATTGAGCAGATAACCAAGGATCTTCGGGGGGGGGTCATCAGCTTAGGATAATCTATAGAGGCAGCCGGGAGGATTGCCAAATGGCGAGGAGTATGGTGTGGAGGGTCGTCAAGGGGATGGGGTTACGCCCTTCTTGAGGATAATATTGGCGTATTTAGCGGTATCTCCACTTGCCACGATGGCGAAGGCCTTCGCTGCACGTGAGTAAAAATCAAAGCGGTCTATTTTTTCCAATAGCGGGGTTTCCGGCCAGTGCTTTGCCACGGTTTCCCGGTAGGACTTCTCGATGTCGGGGTCGGCGCTGTCGCCGGAGACGGTGGCCATCATCGTTACCGGGGAATCGATATAGGTGTCCAGTGCAAGTAGCGGTAATACTGCATCAAGCAG
>CAWVVE010000501.1:0-2406 GCA_963933075.1 uncultured Verrucomicrobiaceae bacterium
CGAATGGCATCATCAGCGATTTGATTTTACCGGGTCCACCAAGATCGCGGAGTCGGAAGTTACCTTTGCGCTGCATTGCGTCAATGATGCGAAGCAACGAATTTATATGGTCAGCGGGGTGCTGCAGATCACCTGGAAACCCATGGTGGATCCTGATCAGGTTCCTGACCCGCATCGTATTGTCGTGCGGGACCTGTCCCTGCTGCAACGACCCGGGTCAGGTGGTTTCGGCAAGGTGGCGCAAATTGATGCCAGGGATTTGAAATCCCCCGTGCTCAGCTTGCAACCGCTGATTACTTATGACCTCGATCGCGACGGTTTGTCTGAAGTGATCCTTGGCGGGGTGAACCGAGTATTTTGGAATAAGGGGAAGGGTGAGTTCAAGCCGGAGCCGTTCCTGAAACATTGGCCGGGAGAGATCAGCGAATCAGGGTTATTGGCGGATTTCAACGGCGACGGGTTTGTTGATTTTCTCTGTATCTCAGGCCGGGATCGTGCTGCCATGCTGTTCCCGGGAAACGCGCAGGGAAGATTCAATCAGCCCGGTGGTAAAATTGCTCCGGTTTCCTTTCAAAATCCAAGCGTGCTGACCGCGGGAGACATTGACAGTGACGGAGATCTGGATTGTTGGCTGACTCAATACAGGCCGCCTTACCTTGGAGGGCAGATGCCAACCCCTTATTATGATGCCAATGACGGCTTTCCTTCTTATCTTTTACTCAACCTTGGCGACGGAAGGTTCAGGGAGGTAACCAAGGAGCGCGGTCTGGATGCGCGGCGCAATCGCCGGACATACTCCGCGAGTTTCGTGGATCTTGATGAAGATAACGATCTTGACCTGATGGTGGTCAGTGACTTCGCCGGGGTTGACCTCTACAAGAATGACGGCAAAGGATTCTTTACCGATACCCGTGACGAATGGGTCAAGGAATGGCACAACTTCGGCATGGCACATACTTTTGGTGACTACGACCATGATGGACGCCTGGATTTCTACGTGATTGGCATGAGCTCAACCACGGCACGGCGCCTGAGCGCGATGGGTCTGCATCGCAATGGCTTCCAGGAGTATTCCGAGAAACGTCCGGTCATGGGATATGGTAACCGCATGTATCTGAGAGGGGACAAAGGTTACGATGAGCCTGCTTTTCGAGATCAGGTGGCACGCACGGGATGGTCCTGGGGTTGCTCATCCTTTGATTTTGAGAATGATGGGGATTTGGATGTCTACGTGGCCAATGGCTATGTAAGCGGGAACTCGGCAAAGGATTACTGCTCGACCTTCTGGTGCCATGACCTTTATACCGGAAGTTCAGTAGCTAACCCCGTCATCAGTGAACTGTTGTATTCTTCACAGAAGAGCATTGCTGATAGCAGCATGTCCTGGAACGGCTTTGAAAAGAATGCACTGCTGATGAACCTGGGAGGGAAGGGCTTTACCAACATTGGCTTCCTGATGAACGTGGCCTTATCCAAGGATTGCCGCGGGGTGGTGAGTGATGATTTGGATGGTGACGGCCTTGTGGACCTGCTTGTCATTGAGCAATGGCAGAAGGAGAACTATAAAAACGGGCAGATTCTTCACGTTTACAGGAACGAGACGAACACCAAAAACAATTGGATTGGCGTGCGGTTGGCAGAACAGGGGAGGCAAGGCCATGCGGTTGGTGCCAGGATTACCCTGCACAGCGACCAAGGAACACAGGTAAAGCAGATTGTAACCGGGGATTCATTTTTCAGCCAACATGCTCCCGTGGCTCATTTCGGACTCGGTAAAGCCTCGACGGTGGAGAGGATTGATGTGCGGTGGCCCTCGGGCAGGACCACGGTCTTAAAAGAACCTGTTATCAGGAAATATCACACAATCTATCCGGAAGGATGAAGCTTCCTCAGGGTACTGGTTTTCCTGCCTGACAAAGTCCTGTGACCGGTCAAAACAACAGTAACTCATGACAGAATTTCCTTTTATACATGATGACTTCATCCTTGGCAGCGATACTGCCAGGCGCCTGTATCATGGTTATGCGGAGGTGATGCCGATTATTGATTATCATTGTCACCTGCCTCCCGCGGAGGTTGCCGAAGACCGGTGTTGGCGGACAATTACCGATGCCTGGCTTGGGGGCGATCATTACAAGTGGCGTGCCATGCGCTCCAACGGGATTGATGAGCAGTTGATTACCGGGCAGGCGGGGGACTGGGAGAAGTTTGAGGCCTGGGCGGCGACTATGCCAAGGCTGCTGGGCAATCCCCTTTACCACTGGAACCAGCTTGAGTTGGCGCGCTATTTTGAAGTGTTCGACTTGTTGAACCCGGATAGCGCGCGGGATATTTATGATCGTTGCAATGCAGCACTGGCAGGACCGGGATTTTCGGCGCGCGGCCTGATTGAGAGATCGAAGGTGG
>CAWVVE010000502.1:0-2390 GCA_963933075.1 uncultured Verrucomicrobiaceae bacterium
AACTTTTCTGTTCCTGGGCCCGCTTTTCTTGGATTAAATTGCATTCTAGCCTCATTGAGGCTGAATGGGAACTGCGCAGATTACGCCTATCAGGGGACTTCCTCTCCGGATTTGCTGTAGAGCCACTTGATGACGCGCGTTCCCGTCATCAGTGCCATGGCCCGGGTGTCCAGGGATCCGAAGCCGGAGGCATCGGGGTAGGTGACGGTGATAGTCCAGTATGGCTTGCCCTTCCACAAATAGGCCCTGACAGGGCCCCAGTGCTTGATTTTTGATTGCGCGATGGATGTGACTTCGCCGTTTTTAATGCTTGCGAGCATGGTGGGGAAGCCGGCGGGATTGCTTTCGGGAGGCGGGCCCAGTTGCGTGGCATGACGCTTGATTTCTTCAGCAGAGAGAGGCCGGGGAGGGGGATTGGGATTCTTGAAGGCCTTTGTTGGCGGGGTATTTGGAAGTGGGATGGTGGATGTGCTGCTGTCAGGTTTTTGCGGTATGGGAGGTGCCCCGGGCAGACCCACAGTGGCGGGGTTTTTCTGATACAGGCCGCCGACCTGGCTGTTTATGGAGATGACCTCGCTGCGGTGTTTCGGCGAAAGGTTATCAAGGGGCAGCAGGAAGACTTTCTTCTCCTTGAGCAGGCGGATCTTTCCGGCCTTGATGATGGTTGGCGGGATGGACTTGGCCTTGTCGCCAGAATCAAAGGCAACCAGGGTTGCAAAAATGGACTTGCCCGAGGCGTTGAGCCATTGCCGCTCCTTGGTCAGGGCCAGGTAGGTGATGGTCCTGGTAATGGTCTTTTTGGGAGCTGAGGGCTTGACCAGTCCGCCTCCGCCAAAGTTACCGCCACCCCCGATCGGTTGTCGCGCGTTCTGGGCCAGGACTGTGAGGGATTGTCCAAGAAGCCCTGCCGCAAGAAGGAGATAAATGAGCTTCATGATTGGATTAGTGGCGACGGACTTAGGGCCTTGTTACTTTGCTTTGGCGGCAGGTCTAAGGATTTTTGCGATCGTCTCGGCGATAATTTTTGCTCCGCCTGCGTTGGGGTGGACGCTGTCCGGAACCAGGGCGGCCTTGCCCTGTAAAGGAGTGTTGAGATCGATCAGCTGGATACCCGTCTTCTTGGCGACAGCCCTGGTGGCAGGAATGACATCATCATTAACGATTTTGTCGGTGATGCCCCACCTGCTCTTGAATACAGGAACCGGCAGGCAAATATAAATCTTGGGCTTTGATTTCAGTGTCCGGAACGTCCCAATCATGTCCTGGTAATCTGCTACAAATTCTGAACCGTGCTTCCAGTTTTGTGGCTTGGTATCGTTTGTTCCAAGCTTGATGATCACGATATTTGGGTTAAAGGCGATTGCTGCGCCGAATTCCCTTTGTTTCCAGTAGGGTTTGTCGCCTTTCTTGAGCATGGTGGATCCGCTGTTGCCAAAGTTCTTCACCTCGTAGCCCTTGCCGAGTATGCCGGAAAGCTGGGCGGGATAACTTTTGTTTTTTCGATCCCTGATGCCAGCGCCGAAAGTGATGCTGTCGCCGACACAGGCAACGCGAATCGGCTCAGCAATGGATGATCCAGCCCATGCTGTGCCTAGAAGGATAATGAAGATTGATTTCATGTGTTTTTCTTGTAATTAACTTTTTGTAAATGCTTTACGCAGCAATTTTATGCTTTTCGCGCAACCGCTTACCGGGTCTTCTTTTCCTTCAAATTCAAGGGAAATCCACCCGCGGTAGTTGGCTGCGTGCATGATTTTTGCAATCTTGTCATAGTCAAGGTCCAGTGTATACCAGCGCCCGCCACCGTAATAGGTCTTGGCTTGCAGCAGGACGGTGCGCTTTGCCAGTTTCTCAAGCCGCTCGTAGGGGTCTTCCAGGAAATTGCCGGTGTCGAGGGTGACCTGCAGCCATGGCGAGTTGATGGCGTCGATGATTCTCGTGACTCCCTCGGGGGTGAGACCAAGTCCCCAGTGGTTCTCCAGACCGAGAATAACACCGGCGGATTGTGCCTCTGTGACCAGTTTGCCGATCGAGTCGATAACCCACTGGAAGCCCTCCTCCTCAGTGTGCCCTTCAAGGACAGGCTCAATGCCGCGATTGGCCATCAGTTCATCGAAGTTCTTTGAGGTTCCCCAGCGTCCCGTGTTGATGCGGATGGTGGGAATGCCTAGTGCATGCGCCTGCCGGATGTAGAAGATAGTTTGCTCGATGTTGTGCCTTCGAACGTAGGGGTCGGGATCAACAAAATCCTGATGAGTGGAAAGCCCCATTAGGGCAATGCCGTTAAGGAAGGCGTGCCGCTTGAGCTTCTGGAGATATCCCGGGCTGAAGTCCTGCATCTGGACCCGCAGGATCTCGACGCCGTCAAAACCCTGATTGGCTGCGAGGTC
>CAWVVE010000503.1:0-2385 GCA_963933075.1 uncultured Verrucomicrobiaceae bacterium
TACCTGACGGCACGCGTTTCTCCTCACCGGAGAGCCTGAAGCGGATCCTGATGGGCAAGCGGGATCTTTTTACCCGTAACATGGTGGAGAAAACCCTTGCCTATGCGCTTGGCCGCGAGCTTTCTCCCTATGACCGCCAGACGGTCAAGGCCATCACGGACAAGGTGATTTCCGGTAATTTCAAGGCTCACACACTGTTTTCCGAGGTGGCTGTCAGCTACCCATTTCTTCATTGCCGAGGGGACAGCTATGCGCCACATTAAAGAGGTCACGTGACCCGGTCGTCGACTCATTGATTGACCGGTCCCTGAACGGCCCAAACCCAACCGCGAATTATATGTCAAAGAAACCCTGGCAAATTTCCCGCCGCCACATGTTGCGTGGTGCCGGTGCAACAATGGGCCTGCCCCTGCTCGAGGCGATGATGCCCTCAGCAGGGCGTGCCGCCGATGAGAGCGGACGTTATGATTTTGATAAGCCCAAGCGTGTCGCGGGTGCTGCGGGTGCCGAGGGGCAGCCGGTCCGGTTTGCGGCTTTCTTCATGCCCAATGGCGTCAATCATTCCGATTGGGACATCAATCCCGGCAAGATCACCGAGCTTTCCCGGACCCTCTATCCTCTGGAGCCGGTCAAGGACTACGTGAATGTATTCGGAGGACTGCGCAACAGTTCCGGCGGCCATGACCGCGGGACCAGCAGTTTCCTCACTGGCAGGTCTCCGAAAAAGACAGAGAATGCGGCCGAGGTTGATGTCGGTAACGGCAGCATTGACCAGTTGATTGCAACAGCCTGTGGCGGTGCAATCCTGCCTTCCCTTGAACTTGGCATGAGCCCGCCGCGCCGTGGTTCCGGTGATGGCATCACAAAGATTTATGGCAGCCACATCTGCTGGAAGAATGCCAATACCCCGGTGCCTCATGAGATGAACCCGCAACGGGCGTTTGACCGGTTGTTCCGCTCTTTTAAAACCACCCGCACTTCAGCCCTGGGAAAGATCGAGCCGCCGACCCCGGACAAGAGCGTGATTGATATCGTCCTTGAGGATGCCAAGAGCCTGATGAAGCAGGTGGGTCGCGCCGATCAGCAGAAACTTGACCAGTATTTAAGCTCTGTGCGCGAGGTTGAGGACCGTATCATCAACAAGCGCGAGGCAAGCCAGGAGCGTATCATTACTCCTGATATGTCCCGTGAGATACACGCCGCGCGCCGCAAGATGACCAAGATGCTTGGCAAAACCAAGCGCAAGGACAGCATCAGCACGGTGCCCCAGATTGGTTACCGGGAATACGGCAGATTGATGATGGATGTCATGGCCCTGGCTTTCTGGAGTAATTCAACCCGGGTATCCACCCTCATGTTCGGTGATGGTTCGCACGGCAGGAACATGTCATTCATTGATGGCGTTGAGGGTAATCACCACTCGATCTCCCACCATGGCAACAAGAAGGGGTCCCTGGAGATGTTCAGCCTGATCAATACCTTCTTTGTTGAACAGTATGCCTATTTTCTCGGCAGGTTGCAGGAGATGGAGGAGGGTTCGAGCAATGTGCTGGAAAACTCAATGGTATTGCTGGGTTCCAACATGGGGGATGGCCAGAGCCATAGTTCAGGGAATATCCCGATCGTGGTAGCCGGCAGGGGAGGTGGACGCATTACCACGGGCCGTTCCGTACGCGGCGGCGGCGGTGTTCCCAACCTGCACCGCTCGTTGCTTGATGCCATGAACCTGAAGTCCTCACTCATTGGTGGTGGAGGCGGAACGCTCAGCGGCTTTAAGGCATAGGATTGTTTTTCACAGCAATTGGGAACTTTCCGGGCGAGACCGGATGCGCAATGGTGAATGATCATCCAGTTGTTTGACCGTGACTTGTCGCCGATTGATTCAAGTTGCAGACGATGTGGCTTGATGGGACGGTGTGTGGCTTGATCTTGAGGGTTTAAAGCAAGGTTGCTATGAGAAGCGGAATGCCACTGGCCTTAATTTTTGCGATTTTGTTTGCGGGTGCCTGCAACCGCAATGCTGCACCGGATCCAACAGTCAAGCAACCACAGGGCAACAGCCTGGATGAAGAGATCAATATCAGAAAGAATCTCGATGAAACGGTATGGAAAAAGGAACGCCTTGCCCAGTTCTATGAACAGCGCATCGTCCGGTTATGGGATGACCTGCGTCGATCACCACAGAAGCTGAAGACACTTTCGTTATTTCCCCTGGAGCGGCTGGATATTCCGGGGAAATCATCAGCAACTGAGCTTGAGAATCGCATCCAGCGCAGTGTTTTTGCCGGTGCCATTACCTCTTACAGCAAGGAATCATTGGGCCTGAAACTGGAGCAATTCATCCGCGAGGGATTTGTTCTCATCCAATCCGAATGGCATCATCAG
>CAWVVE010000504.1:0-2383 GCA_963933075.1 uncultured Verrucomicrobiaceae bacterium
AGGTGGAAGAAAAGCAACGTGGGTTATTTCTGGGGGCGTTTCCTGCGGCGTTCCTCAGGCAGGATGGGGAAAAGGCTGCTGGGCGTATGTTCCCGCACCATGATTGCTTCAACCTGCGCGATGACTTCGGGATGCTTGGTCGCAATATCGGTTTTTTCTCCCGGGTCAGACTTGAGGTTGTAGAGCTCGGTTTTCATGGCAGCATTCGTCTTGGCTTTCGAAATAGATTGCCTGATGCCCTTCCACTTACCCATGCGCACCGCTTGCTGGCCGCCGTAGGAAGGGAATTCCCAATAAAGGAATTCGTGTGACTTCTGGGGCTTGCCGGTCATCGCGGCAAGCAGGGAAATGCCATCGGTATCCGCCGGCGGCTTTGCCCCTGCAACTTCACACAGTGTCGGTAACCAGTCCCAGAATGCACTGACGTGATCACTGGTTGCCGAGGGTTTGATTTTCCCCGGCCACCTTGCCACCATCGGCACACGAATTCCCCCCTCATAAAGACTTCCCTTCAATCCCTTGAAGACACCTGCACTCTCGAAGAAATCAGAATCCGAGCCACCGAGGCGGTTAAAGGTTGGCCCGTTATCGGAGGTAAAAACAACCAGAGTGTTGTCATCAATCCCAAGTTTTTTTACCAGGGAGGTGACTTGCCCAACGGAATCATCCATCATGCTGACCATTGCCGCGTAGCCGGCACGCGGCAATGGATGCTTGAGGTATCCCCTGTGAACGTGATCCTCCTCGGGAATCATGTCTTTATATTGCTTCAGCCATTTGTCGGTGGTTTGTATCGACAGGTGGGGAATGGCCAATGGCAGGTAAAGAAAGAAAGGCTTGTCCTTGTTGGCTTTGATAAAGGACAGGGCCTCGGCGGTGAAGGCGTCCTGCGAATGAATGGCGCCATCCAGTTTGCGCTCATTGCCGGGTTGCGGAATTTGCTTATTGTTGCGCCAGAGAAATTTTGGAAAGTGGTTGTGGGCGTGACGCTGGCAGTTGTAACCGAAGAAAAGGTCAAAGCCCTGGCGGTTTGGGTCGCCACTGGTTCCGAAGTGCCCAAGTCCCCATTTTCCTATGGCGGCAGTGGTATAACCCTGTTCCTTCAGCAGTTCGGCAATGGTGACTTCGCTCTCGGGAATGGGGTTTTGTCCCGGGAACGGATGAATCTTGGAAGTGGCATCCTTTGGGTCGCCGTTATTGCGGATGTAGGCGTGCCCGGGATGTTTGCCTGTCATTAGGACACAACGGCATGGTGCGCATACCGCTTGTCCTGAGTAGTGCTGGGTGAACTTGATGCCCTCGGTGGCAATCTTGTCTATATGGGGGGTCTTGATCCATTTTTGGCCGTAACACCCGAGCTCGGCATACCCCAGGTCATCGGCCAGGATGAAAATGATGTTTGGCTTGTCAATAGCCGTGCAGATTGGAGCGGCAATGCAAAGCAAGAAAGTGGTCAGTATGGGCTTCATTGGGTCTAAGAATGCCACGGATACCGACTTGAGCAAGGGACTCTGAATGGGCAGGTTCAAGGTTGTGATCTTATCACAAGGCTTGACCCCTGCCTCAGTATCGGGCAAAACGATTGTCATGAGCAGTGTTGTCAGCATTCATCCCTATTTTAAAGTCCACGAAGGCAAGCTAAATGATTTCAAGGACTTGTTGCCTCGTTTCATCAGTGCGACTGCCGCCGAGGAAAAGTGTTACTGGTATGATTTCACGATCTGTGGGGATATCGTGCATTGCCGTGAGGCATACGAGGGCGCTGAGGGACTGCTTGCGCACGTTGCCAATGTTGAGGCATTAATTGGTGAGGCTCTGGGGATGTCTGAGCTTTTGCGGATTGAGGTGCACGGGCCGCTGGATGAACTCGAGAAGCTACAGGAACCCCTGGCAGAGCTGAACCCGGATTATTTTGGATTCCATTCGGGAATGATTAAGCCGGCTGCAGCACAGTGAGGAAGGTCATAAAGACAGGTTTCCTGGGAGCGGGGGATATTGCCGACCTGCATGCCGCAGGCGTGCGTTCATGTTCGCAGGCGGAACTCGCCGGAATTTTTGACATTGATGGTGAGAAGTCGGAAAGGAAGGCACAGCAATACGGGTGCCGCAGTTTCAGTTCCTACGAAGAAATGCTTGCCGACCCGGAGATTGACGCCGTTTTTGTGCTTACCCCGCTTGAAGCACACCATGATGGGGTCGTGCTGGCCCTTGAGGCGGGAAAGCATGTGTTGGTGGAGAAGCCCGCAGCTGTCAACATTGAGCAAATCAAGAATATGCAGAAGGTGGCCGCGGCGGCGGGTAAAGTCTGCATGCCGGTGCATAATTACCTTTATGAGGACAGTGTAATACGCACCCGAGAGTTGCTAGACAGCGGCAGTCTTGG
>CAWVVE010000505.1:0-2366 GCA_963933075.1 uncultured Verrucomicrobiaceae bacterium
CGAACATTCGATTCATGCAAGTATCCTGAAAGGATCCATTACGGTCGAACTTTCCCCTTGTCCTTCCCGGCAGCCATGACCTTCTCATAATAACCGGGCTTCTTGCTGTGAGGATATGCGTCGAAAACCTCTCCCCTGCCATGCATCCGCGGGTCATCCTGTTTTTTCAGCTCGGCAAAGAGCGCGGCCTGCATCTGATCCTTCAAGTCGTCATGCTCGGCTGTCGCCGCCAGGTTGTTGACGCACTCCGGGTCCTTCTCCAGGTCATAGAGTTCCTGCTGCGGCCGTTTGCCGTAGGACTTGTCGTATTCAGGCGTCCCGGGCTTGTGCACAAGGGTAGCCTTCTTGGTGGGACTCGCATCGGTATCCCTGTAACCTGTCTCCGGGTTGCCGCAGGGCCAGCGATCCGGCTCGAAGTTGTGCATGTAAACGTATTGGCCTTGATGCAGGCTGCGCACCGGGTAACCCCGGTCATGCGGACGGCCGATGTCGTTGCGCTCACGGCCTGTAAGGAGCATGTCGCGGCCGGTTGATTTGTTGGCGAAGATGTCAAAGAGGCTCTTGCCCTGGATTGCCGCCATCCCGCTTTTCTTTTCAGTGACCCGGGCGACCTCCAGGAAGGTGGGCGCATAGTCGATAAAACTGACGAAGCCGTTGCATTGGCGTCCCGGCTTTATGATGCCGTTCTTCCACATGGCCGCCAGCGGCATGTGCATGGAATGCTCGTAGGGATGGCCCTTGAAACGCGGGAAAGGCATGCCGTTGTCGGAGGTGGCGATGACCAGGGTGTTATCCAGTTCACCGGCGGCCTCAATGGACTTGAGGATGCGCCCCAAGTGCGTGTCGAAATATTCCACCTCAACCGCGTAATCGAGGATGTCATGCCTGATAGCCTCATCCCCTCCCCAGAAGGAGGGCAGAAAATCCAGGTCGCTCAGTTTCTTGCCACTCTTTACTCCCGACTTGAACTCGTATCCGCGATGCGGCTCCTTGCAACCATACCAGAAGAAGAACGGCTTTTCCTTCGGCTTGTCCTTGAGAAAGAGATCAAAGTTTCCCGCATAGTCGATCTTGTTGATACCTCCGGCGGGTGTTTTCTTTACCTTCAGGCTGCTGAAATCTTTGCCCGTGAGGTTGCGTCCCCCGCTCACTCCCGGACCCCAGCCCTTGCCGGTGAACCCGGTGAAGTAACCATGCTCCCCGAGCTCCTCGACCACGCTCTTGAATTTCCCAGGGAAAAATGGCTGGTGATTGGCGGCTGCCTCCAGCTGCCAGGGGTTGCGCCCGGTGATGATAACCGAGCGCGAGGGGGCACACTTGCTGCTCGGGGTATAGGCCCGGTTAAAGAGGATCCCCTCCTTGGCAACCCGGTCAAAGTGCGGAGTATGAAGGAACTTATAGCCGTAGGCACCGGCGTGGCTCATGTCATCGGCAATGGCAAAGAGGATGTTGGGCCTTTCAGCAGCCGCAAGTCCCGGGCCAAGGGCACAGAGGAACGCCGGCAGGAGGAGCTTTACCGTCATTTTACTCATCGCTGCTGGGCTCATGAATGATTCCTCGGGCAATTGCCCGCCCTATACAAGGAAAACCCGGGGACGAAAAGTCACACAGCATGCACACTCGCCAGGGTGGCCGATGCCGCAAAACTATCGAGATAGCGAAGATTAAGGTGACTTATACTGAAGTTTTTTGCCAAGCGGGTTGCGTAAAAAAGAGGAAAGCGACATATAGAGGGTATGTTCCGTGCCTTCTGTTTGATCCTGACAGGCATCGCCACCATGGCGCAAGGAGCTCCGCCGCTGCACAGGGAAATAGACAGGATCATTAACGCTCAAGCCGGTGGCCCGAGTGCAACAATCAGCAGTGACGCGGAATTTTTCCGGAGGGTACAACTGGACATCGCGGGCACAATCCCGGATACCGGGCAAGTGCGCGCTTTCCTCAATGACAAGTCTGCGCAGAAGCGCACCAGGCTGATCGAAAGGTTACTGACCAGTGATTGGTTTGCCGGGCACTGGACAGATCGACTCTCAACAATGCTGCTCGAGAGGCAATCCCTCGGCAAGGTCACCGATGGGCAATGGCGCGCCTACCTGAAGAAGTCCATGCAGGGAACCCCGCGCTGGGACGTGATGACGCGCCAGATGCTGGCCGCCACCGGCAAGGACGAGTCCCGCGCGGCAATGAAATTCCTCGGTAACGGCTCCCACCACCGGCTGACCGAGGATGTGGCGCGCCTGTTTCTCGGGATGAACCTCAAGTGTGCCAAGTGCCACGATCACCCCTCGGTGAAGGAATGGAAGCAGGCTCACTACTGGGGCCTTTATGCCTACCTCAAGCAGACAAAGCAGGCCACCAACTCAAAG
>CAWVVE010000506.1:0-2353 GCA_963933075.1 uncultured Verrucomicrobiaceae bacterium
GCGTGTGCCCTCCGGCCGTGGTTCGCCTGTGCGCAGGTAGTTCATCCATGCCCCGCTGCGCTTGGTCTCGCGCGGAAACCAGTCGGCATAAAAGGAACCCAGGTGCATACCGCTTTCGCTGTCATGAATCTCGTAAAACTTCACACTTTCATGCCAAGGCTCAGGACCGTCAGCCTTTTCATTGAGCCTGATGCCGAAAATTTCCGAGGCGATGTCAAACATCCCCCCGATGACACTCTCCATGGAGAAGTAAGGGCGCAGTTGCTCGTCATCAAAATCATACTGCTGCTGACGCTTCTTCTCCGCCCAGTAGGCAAGCTCCCAGGGCTCAAGGCGACCGGTCTCTCCGCCGGTTTTCTCCGCCTTGTAGGCCTCAAGTTCGGCTGTCTCCACGTCAAAGAACGGCTTGGTGCGCCGGTAGAGGTCCTCCACAAAGCCAAGGGCAGTTGCCCCGTCCTTTGCCATGCGGCGCTCAAGCACCTGGTCGGCAAAGTTTGACCTGCCAAGAATCTCGGACTTCTCCTGGCGCAGTTGCAGGATTTCCCAGATGAGGGCGGTATTGTCATGCTCTCCCCTGGCGCCGATATCACAGGTGCCCTCCCAGACCTGTTTGCGGATTGCATCATCATCAACATGCTCAAGCACGGGAAAAAATGAGGGGGCCTGGAGGGTAAAGCGCCACTTCTGGTCGCCGTCAGTGGCAAGGTTTTTCGACTTGGCACTCTCAAGTGCGGCGGCCTTCGCCAGTTCCGGAAGCCCGGCAAGCCTGGCCTCCTCGTCAATGACCAACTCCCAGGCATTGGTAGAGTCGAGGACATTCTCTGAGTATTTCTGGGTCCTCTCCGCCAACGTAGATTCAAGTTCCTTCAGTCTCACCTTACTGGGTTCCGTAAGATCAGCACCACTGCTGCGGAAATTGGCGAGTGTCTCCTCGAGAAAACGCCGGCGCGCGCCCTCGAGGCCCTTTGCCTCCACCGTCGTGCTGTATGCCTTTACCCGTTGCCAGAGTGCGGAGTTGAGGGGCACAGTGGCAAAGAACTCAGAAACCGGCTTGAGCATTGCATTCTGCGCCTCCCTCAGTGGCTCCGAGTTGCTCACCGAATCGAGGTGGCCCACCAACCCCCAGGGCAGGCTTAGTGTCTCAGTCGCACTCTCCAGGGCCAGCAGGGTATTCTCAAAGGTGAGTTGCTCGCCGGTTTCAGGCCCTGCGGCAAGGGCATCAATCTCTGCGGTTGCAGCTTCAAGGGCCCGGGTAATGCCGGCAACCACATGTTCAGCTTTCAGTGTGGACCATTTAATGGCAAAAGAATCATCAAGGAAGGGATTATCCATGGCGAACCCATGGCGGAAAATCGCGTGGAATTCCAGCGGAATATACTCGCATCGAGAGTCAGCCCGCCTGAATATGCAAAAAACACTGCATCCAGCATACAAAATTTACCGATGAATACCCAATCAGCCGTTCGCGACCGATACGCCGCCGGGGCCAAATCCCGTGAGGATTCCCTCTGCTGCCCGGTGGATTATGACCGCAAATATCTTGAGGTCATCCCCGAGGAGGTGATTGCCAGGGATTACGGCTGCGGTGACCCGAGCAAATATCTCCATCCCGGTGAAACCGTGCTCGACCTCGGCAGCGGCACCGGCAAGATTTGCTTCATTGCCAGTCAGGTCGTCGGCAGCGAAGGCAAGGTGATCGGAGTGGACATGACCGATGACATGCTGGAGGTCGCCCGCCGCAATGAGCCACTGGTTGCAAAGCGCACCGGCTTCTCAAACGTCAGCTTCCACAAGGGGAGAATTGAGGACCTCGCCCTCGACCTGGAACAATTTGAGGAACAACTGCAGGCCAACCCGGTAACCAGCGCCAACGGGTTCCTGGCGGCCGAGGATATCGCATCCGGGATGAGAGACAGGCAGCCGATGATAGCAAATGACACCATTGATGTCGTGGTATCCAACTGCGTTCTGAACCTGGTCGACAACCGCCTGAAGGAAAAACTCTTCCGGGAAATCTACCGGGTATTGAAAACAGGCGGGCGGGCAGTGATCTCGGATATCGTCTGTGATGAACCGGTGCCTGAAGAAATGCAGGATGACCCGGAACTCTGGAGTGGGTGTATCTCCGGAGCCTTTGTTGAGGATGAGTTCCTCCGTGCCTTCGAAAACGCCGGTTTTCACGGTGTGCAAATCCTGCAACTCGGTCATGAACCATGGAAAACGGTCAACGGCATTGAATTCCGCAGCATGACCGTTGAGGCCTTCAAGGGCGATGACGGACCGTGCCTTGAGGGGATGCAGGCCGTCATTTACCGGGGCCCCTTTCGTGAGACACGGGATGACGATGGCCATG
>CAWVVE010000507.1:0-2341 GCA_963933075.1 uncultured Verrucomicrobiaceae bacterium
CCTTGGCGCTTCCTGCCACGGCATAGAAGCGATATCGGATGGCTTTCCGATCACCGGGGGGAAGGCGTGCCAGCATCTTTGCAAGGGAGGCTTCAAGGCGTGCAAAGATGAATTCGGCCTGCAGCGGAATTGTCCGGTGCAGGAATTGGCGCAACTCAAGCATCCCGGGTGAGTTGATCGCCTGTTGAAATTCCTCCCGGGAGGTCCATGGGCAACTTTCACGTTCTGCGATTGGCGGAACGGGGATGCCCCTGGATTGAATAAATTTTACCAGAGGCGGGAAACTTTCCTCAAACGGGCCGCGTTTGTCGCCATGATACCAAATAAAGTGACCGATTCCCAGGGAGGCGAAATATTCTCCTTTATTCCAGCTGGTGAGGCCAAGCACGGTCCCTGCGCACTCGTTTTGCCAGATCTGGACACCGATTCGCTGGGCTTCAGGCCTTGAAATAAGTAATTTAGTCGTGCCGGTGTTTTTTCCGGCGAGTGCCCCGGGATTGGATGTTCCCGGGGTGCAGGCCGTGATCAGGGCCATGACGATCAATAACCCGGAAATTTTCCAGGCAGGCATTTTATTCTGCATTTTCAATGCTAACAAAGCCGACATGATCGGTGTGGGCGACCGCTTTTCTTGATAATGCATTGTAGCTGGACAAATCAGGTTGGTTCATTAGCCTAATCGCCCACGATGATTGTTTTTGCTCCTCGAGAAAATGGCCCGAGAGAAACCCGTGCCCCGCTAACCCCGGTGACGGTGCAGCAACTGGTTGAACTGGGACTTGAGGTGCAGGTGGAAGCGGGGATCGGGGCAAAGTGTGATCACCCGGATTCCGAATATGAAGCTGCCGGCGGCAAGGTGATTGCCAGTCGTGATGCAGCCTTGGCGGAAGCTGATTTTGTTTTTCGCGTGGGTAAACCGGCCATTGAGGAAATCAGTAAGCTCAAGAGCGGGTCGCTTCATGCCAGCTTTCTGGATCCGTTCAATGATCCTGAAATCCTTCAAGCCATGGCTGCTGCCAGCGTCACCGCGGTGAGCCTTGAAATGATTCCGCGCTCGACCCTGGCACAAAAGATGGATGCGCTCAGTTCACAGGCTAACATCGCCGGCTATACGGCGGTCACCTATGCTGCTGACCGCCTTAACAAGATCCTGCCTATGATGATGACTCCGGCAGGCACCGTTTCGCCGGCAAAGTTCTTCATTATCGGCATCGGGGTTGCCGGTTTGCAGGCGATCGCCACTGCAAAGCGCCTCGGCGCGCGCGTGACAGCTTTTGACGTTCGTCCGGAAGCTCTCGAGCAGGCAGAGTCGCTCGGAGCGAAGGCTTTGAGGATTGACCTGGGTGGTGATACCGGGGGCACTGACCAGGGCTATGCCAAGGAACTGACCCCTGAGCAGCTCGAGAAGCAGCGCCAGGCCCAGGGCAAGGTGTGCATTGATTCCGATGTAGTGATCACCACCGCCAAGGTTTTTGGGCGTAAGTCGCCGATCCTCGTCAAGCAGGATGTCGTCGACCGGATGAAGCCCGGCAGCTTGATCATCGACCTGGCTGCGGAGGCAGGAGGCAATGTTGAAGGGACTGTCCTGGACGAGGAGGTTGTGGCCAAGGGCGGCGCATGCATCGTGGGCCTGAGCAACTTTGAAGGACGCGCTCCGACGCATTCCAGCCAGGTTTTTTCCGCCAACCTGGGCAACTTCCTTGAGCATTTCTGGGACAAGGAGGAGAATTGCCTCAAGTTCGACCTTGAGGATGAAATCCTCAAGGGCTGCGTGCTGACCCACAGCGGAGAAATTGTCCACGAACGCTTCAAGGACGCCTGAATCTTATATATTATATTTGAGACTGACCCTTTAGACTGACCCTTTAGACTGACCCTTTAGACTGACCCTTTAGACTGATGGAACTTATCCTGCTCCTGTTCATTTTCACGCTGGCTGCTTTTCTTGGTTTTGAGCTGGTTTCCAAGGTCCCCTCACAACTGCACACTCCGCTGATGTCGGGATCAAACGCCATCTCCGGTATTACCATTGTCGGCGCCCTGATCGCCACCGGCCAGGTAGACGGGGATCTTTCAAAATGGCTTGGTTTTGCAGCACTGGTGCTGGCTACCATCAACGTGGTTGGTGGTTACATGGTCACCGACCGCATGCTGTCGATGTTCAAGGCCAGGAAAACCGACTAATTCAAGCAAGCGCGCCCTTTTTACGTCGACCGTCAATAAGCCATGCAGTTCGCCATCAACATTTCATATATCATTGCGGCAATCCTGTTCATTTTCGGGATCAAGATGCTCGGCTCTGCCGCGACCGCGGTGAAAGGCAACCGTATCTCCTCACTCG
>CAWVVE010000508.1:0-2336 GCA_963933075.1 uncultured Verrucomicrobiaceae bacterium
TCATTAAGCTGATCACGCCAGTATCCGGACGCCTCTGCACCAAATGCACCCTCAAGGTTGCGCTTCTGCCAGTCGACATAGTCGTGATAACGGTATTCCAGGGGCTGATATTCAGGCCTTCCGCCGGACTTTATCGAGAAATAACCTTCAATGAGGTCATTCATCAGTAGTGATACTGACCATGCATCAGCAACAATGTGATGCATGCTTAATAAAACAATATGTGCCCCCTCGGCAGTCAGGAAAAGTTCAAGCCGCACCATCGGACCGTTCTCCAGGTCGAATGAACGTTCTGCATGCTTGGCAATGAGACCCTTGATCTCCTCCTCGCTCATCCCGGTTGCATCATGTTCACGGCAATCAATCGTCCGGCCCCGGTGCATGCGCTGCACAGGTTGCCCATCAACGATATGGAATGTCGCATCAAGCATCGGGTGGCGCTCAAAGAGCGTCGCGAAGGCCTCCGACATTGCATTAATGTCAACTGCAGGGGTCAACTTGGAACTGAAAACCAGGTTGTAGGCTGCACTTTCAGGAGCAAGCTGGTGCAGGAACCACAATGCCTTCTGGCCCTCGGAAAGTGGGAACTCGTCGAGGTAAACACCCGATTTCTCGATCCTGATGAGGCTTTCTCTACCCCCGCTTGAAGAACCTGCATTGGTTGCAGATCCATCATCGCTTGCAACGATCTGTTCAAGCAAGCTGGCAGCCAACTCCCTGATATTGGGGCCATTTAAAACAGCTCCCATCGGCAGGTTGATGCCAAGGGATGACTCCATGCGGTTCATCAACTCAATCGCCATGAGCGAGTCAAGGCCAATACTGGTCAACGGCGTATCACGATCTATCTTGGCAACATCCGTTCCAAACACCCCGGCCACCTGCTCGGCAATAAAGTCCTCAAGGAGCTTTATCCGCTCTTCAGGGGAAGCCGCTATTATCTGTGGACGGATCGACCCCCCGCCCTCTCCCTCACCCTTGCGACGGGCAACATGCCGGTAGATTTGAGAGGAGGAAAGTACAGGACTTAGCTTCACCAATTGTTGCCAGTCCACTACAGATGCCGCCATGCGTATTGTGGACTTGGGCAGGAGACGTGAGAGCACATCCTGCGTGTCAGCCATAGTGTATGGCTTCAGTCCCAGCTTATCGAGGTATGCCGCGGTCTTTTCGTTACGCTCCACAAAACCTGCCCCAACCAGCGCACCCCAGTTAATGGTCAATGCCGGCAATCCCCGGGCTTGCCGATAACCGGCAAGGGTATCGAGAAAATAATTCCCGGCATTATAATTGGCCTGCTTCACCGCTCCAATGACCGCCGAGAAAGAGGAAAAACAGATGAAATGGTCAAGATCCAGCTCCCGGGTTGCAAGGTGCAAATTCCAGGCGCCTAGCATCTTCGGGCGGAGCACCTTGATGAAGCAATCATCATCCATATCGACCATGAACTGGTCATCCAGAACCATGGCACCATGAATAACCCCCCTGAGCGGCGGAAGATCTGTCGCGATATCCTTAATGATCCGGAATATATCCTCCCTGCTGGAAACATCCCCACGCGCATCCACCACGGTAATGCCCTCACTGGTCATCCGCCGGATGTCGGAAGCCACCGACTCATCACGGGCACCGCTGCGGCTAACTAATACCAGGTTGCGCGCACCATTCTCACACATCCACTTGGCCAACTCGAAACCGAAGCCACTCATTCCTCCGGTAATGAGGTAACTGGCCTCATCACTGAACAAATGTCCCGGCTCAGTGCATGGGGAAACAGGAATGGAGTCACACTCGAAATCCAGAACATTCTTGCCGATGTGCTTGCCCTGAGCCATGTAACGGAAGGCATCAACCACGTCGGTGACGGGAAAACTGGTATAGGGAAGCGGTTTGTATTCCTCGGCCGCAAAATTTTCTGCAAGCTCGGAAAACATCTCAGCCACATATTCCGGCTTCTCCTGCAGGTGTTGGGCCAGGTCGACGACAAAATAGGAAATGTTGTTGCGCAGTTGCTCAAGACCGAGCTTGGCATTGCTGTAAATATCCATTTTGCCGATCTCAACGAAACGGCCGAAATTGCGCAGGACCGAGAACGACTTGGGAATAAAGTCACCGGCCAGCGAATTCAATACACAATCCACTCCCTCGCCGCCGGTGATCTTCATGATCTCATCGGCAAATGCCAGGGTCCGGGAACTGAGCGCATGATGGGCACCAAGCTCCAATAACAGCTTGCGTTTCTCGGGCGTCCCGGCAGTGGCAAAGATCTCCAGTCCCAGCCTCTTGGCAATCTGGATCGCCGCCATGCTCACGCCGGAGCTCGCGGAGTTGACGAG
>CAWVVE010000509.1:0-2326 GCA_963933075.1 uncultured Verrucomicrobiaceae bacterium
TGATCATCCGCGGCCGGAATGCCCGGATCAACTCACTGCGCAGGAAGCGGACCCAGAGGATTATTCGCCATACCTTGAGGCCTCCTGCAGTGGACCCGCCGCAGCCACCGATGACCATCAGGACAAGCAGCACTTCTTTTCCCAGCAGTGGCCACTGGTCGTAGTCACCGGCAACGTAACCGGTGGTTGTTGCGATTGAGACCACATTGAAGAGCGCGTCAATGATGGGTTGCCCGACGGGATGAATATTATGAATGACAAGGATGATCGTAATAGCAGTTGCTGTTATCAACAGGAACCAGTGCGTTTCCTCATGTCGCCGTAATTCCTGCAGGCGGTGTTCTGCTTTTTTCTTGCGGTTCATCAGCACAAGGTAGAGGGGGAAGCTCAGTGAGCAGATCAGCATGAAGGCCATCGTCCAAAGCTTGGCGGCTACGCCAAATCCGGTGAAGCTGTCGTTTTCTGTCCCGAATCCTGCGGTTGCCGTCGTGGTGAGTGCGTGGTTGATCGCCTGGAAGGGGCTCAAGCCAAAGGCAATGAGGCCACACGCGCAGAGAGCGGTAAGGAAGATGTATAATGCCCACAAATTCCTCATCAGGCTTCTCAATGAACGTTCCTTCAGGTCGTGACTGAGAAGGGAGGACTCGGCGCCGACCATTGTCCTGCCGGCTCCGCCTGAGCGGCCAATGATCAGGAAGGAAAGAATAATGATGCCCAGTCCACCCAGCCATTGGGTTAATGAGCGCCAGATCAGGATGGTTTTCGGGATTTCCTGGAGGTCGGTGATGATGGTTGCCCCTGTCGTGGTGAGCCCGGAGATGGCCTCGAAAAGTGCCTTGTCCAGTGGCAGCTTAGGTTCACAGAAAATGTAGGGAAGGGCCGCGTATACCCCACAGATCAGCCAGGGGATCGTGCTGGTGGCAACCAGTTCTTTTTTCGTCTCACTTTTTGTCTCGCTCTCATCTTTCGATTTCTTTGTCAGCCACCAGGCAAGGAACATGAGCAGCGCGGAACTGCCGGTGATACTGATGGAGAGTATCCATCCCTCTGCCGCGATCGTGTCATTGTGCGAGGATCCGCTAGACAGGCAATACCCCAAGCCAAAGGCGAGGAGCATGGCGATAGTGGTAATTACCAGCAGGCGAAAGATCGAATTGAAAATGAAGTGGAAGTTCATCGGGAATCACCAAAGGATTGTTGATGACCTGTTACGGGAGAGAAGACCGTGTTGGCAGTTGATGCCGCTCATGGATTGCCATGCAGCGCAGGTGAAACTCGACTATTTATTGCCTGCCGTCAATGCGTGTGGAGGAAGTGATAAAATAGCCGCTGAGCCCGTTAAATAAGGAGAAATATCCCCATAAGCGTGCAGGGAGCTGAATATTTCCTGTCGAGCAGCGGCATTGTTTTCCTGCTTTGAGAGCAGCTGAGATCTGTGTAGCTTGCGCCTCATGGAAGCCATTGACCTGCGTAGTGATACCGTTACCCGCCCCACTGAGGCGATGCGTGAAGCCATGGCCGGGGCAGAACTGGGCGATGATGTGTTCGGTGATGACCCGAGTGTCATGCGGCTCGAGGCTATCGCCGCAGAGATCCTTGGCATGGAGGCTGCGCTTTTTGCCCCGAGTGGTACGCAGACCAACCTGATTGCGCTGCTTGCCCATTGCGCACGCGGGGATGAATACATTGTCGGCCAACAGGCGCACACGTATCTCTTTGAAGGCGGCGGCGGAGCCGTGCTCGGTGGTATCCAGCCGCAGCCGCTTGACCAGGAAATCGACGGCAGCCTGAGCCTTGCCAGAGTTGAGGCCTTGATTAAGCCTGATGACTATCATTTTGCGCGGACACGTTTGCTGTGTCTGGAGAACACGACCTGGGGGAAAATCCTGCCACTTGAATATCTCAAGCAGGCGAGAACGTTCAGCAATGACCATGGGTTGCTGCTGCACCTTGACGGGGCAAGGATTTTCAATGCCGCTGTGGCATCGGGTGTTTCCGCGGCCGAGATGACCGGTTCCTTTGACTCGGTGTCCGTTTGTTTATCAAAGGGGCTCGGCGCACCGGTGGGTTCGCTCCTGCTGGGGAATAAGGATTTCATCAGGCAGGGCAAGCGCTGGCGGAAGATGCTCGGTGGGGGCATGCGGCAGTCGGGCCTGCTGGCGGCTGCCGGGATATACGCCCTTGAGAATCATGTTGATCGCCTCGCAGATGATCATGCCAATGCAGTTCGCCTGGCAGAGGGTCTTGGTGCCATTCCCGGTGTTGCAGTAGACCCGGTGCAGACCAACATGGTGCTCGCCTCAATTCCGGAAGAGAGCCTGGCAGG